>DYNA01000135.1 GCA_020721325.1 Paludibacter propionicigenes | reverse complement strand
CAAAAATCGTTCTCACACGCCAAAAATCGTCTGAACTTTGCCAAAAATCATTCTCTGTCTAACCCTGAAATAGCATCTGTAACAAAAAAAATACCTCCCGCAACAAAAAAAATAGCACCCGTAAGAAAAAAAATCGTGCCGCCATAAAAAAAATAGCAGGCGGTTTCGCTCTAAGTACCCCCGTCTGCTAAAAACCAAACAAAAATATGTTTCAAAGCACATTTTGAAATTTATAATGTTTCTAAATAACACTATTCATTTGATTTACATTTAATTAATTACCTATCCTTTGCACAAAATATTTTAATTCCATAAAAACTTCCAAATACATTAAAATCTAAATATTTATCTATTTATATTTGCTTTTGAATTTTAAAATGTGTTTTTAATCAAAATATAATATTATTATATATCAATTTATCATTTCTTTTTTATAAAAGAAAAAATTATTCATTCCTTTTTGTTATAAAAAAGCAAAAAGACTTTTTTTTATAAATAAAAGAAACAAAAGGAAAATGATAAATAAATATAACGAAATTTAAGTTTTAACTTACAGTTAAAAAAAATACAAAAAAGTACTATGAAGACGAATAGGCGAGATTTTATTAAAATTGCGTCTGCCGGAACAGGGGGACTTTTACTTTCCGCACCCGCTTTCAAGTGGTTCGAGAAAATGGAAGAACCCATTGACGACACAAAAGTAAAACGATACCCTACGTATTGCGAAATTTG
Organism: Paludibacter propionicigenes; assembly: GCA_020721325.1. Taxonomy (GTDB): domain Bacteria; phylum Bacteroidota; class Bacteroidia; order Bacteroidales; family JAIFNL01; genus JAIFNL01. The sequence goes on along the minus strand of DYNA01000135.1, from coordinate 10,774 downwards.
CTTTTGGCAGTGTGCCGGTTGGACTTACGTAAAAGAAAACGGCGATATTTGGAAAATTATCGGCAACAATGACGACCAACACAGTTTGGGCAGAATGTGTCCGCGCGGCACCGGAGGCGTTGGCACATACTACGACCCCGACCGTTTGAAAACACCCCTTTTGCGTGTTAAAGGCGAACGCGGCGAGCAAGATACTTTCAAAGAAGTATCGTGGGACGAAGCCCTTGACTATGTAGCAAAAAAAATGAAAGAAATAGCCGAAAAACACGGACCCGACACCATGGCTCTGCTCACGCACGGCTCCGGCGGCGGATTTCTTAAACCCCTCATGTATGCCTACGGCTCCGACAGAATAGCTAAGCCTTCCTATGCACAGTGCCGCGGACCCCGCGAAGTAGGTTTCATTACCACTTTCGGAAAAGGAATTGGCTCGCCCGAACCCACCGACATCAAAAATACACGCTGCTTAGTGCTTATCGGCTCGCATCTGGGCGAAAACATGCACAATGCACAAGTACAAGAAATGGCGGAAGCCGTTGATAACGGGGCTACTTTTATTACCGTTGACCCCCGTTTCTCTACCGTGGCTTCAAAATCAAAATATTGGTTGCCCATAAAACCCGCTACCGATATAGCTTTAATGCTCGCTTGGATGCACGTTCTCATCAAAAACGAATGGTACAACAAAGAATTTGTAGCAAAACATACTTCCGGTTTCGACCAACTCAAAGCTTACATTGAACCCTTTACGCCTCAGTGGGCTTATGGTATAACCGACATAAAACCCGAAATAATCATCGAAACGGCACGCGAAATGTCCGAAGCCATGCCGTCAGTTATCGTTCACCCCGGCAGACACGTTACTTGGTACGGCGACGACGTACAACGCACACGTGCCATTGCCATACTCAATGCCTTGCTCGGCTCGTGGGGCGCAAAAGGTGGTTTCTTCTTGCCCGAAGGCATCGGAACTCCCCAAATGCCTCCGCAACCGCCACACCCACACTCTGAACACGACATCAACGAAGGGCTTTTCCCGCTTGCAGGCGACGTACTTGCCAACAAAATAGTTGACGCCTCCATTCCAAAAGAAGGAAAAGACTGGCGCATCAGAGGTTGGATAGTGGACGGCACAAACCCCTTTGTTACCATGCCCGACCAAGCCCACACACTCCAAGCCATCAATGCACTTGACCTTTTGGTAGTTATCGACACCATGCCCGCCGAAATCGTAAGCTATGCCGATGTGGTGTTGCCCGAATGTACATACTTAGAACGTTACGATTTGCTGCGTTCCGGTTCGTTCCGCTACCCAAGCATTGCCTTGCGTATGCCCGCCGCACCGCCTATGTACAAAACAAAATCGGTTGGTTGGATGACAAAAGAATTGGCTAAACGTTTGGGTTTACAAAAATATTTCCCATGGAAAAATGAAGTTGCCCTTTTAGAATGGCAATTACAAAAAATGGGTACTTCTTTGGAAGAAATGAAAAAGATAGGTGTAAAAAATTATGACCGCGATACCGAAATGTTTATCGATTTCCCCGAAGGTTACGAATTTAGCACCCCAACAGGCAAAATAGAACTCTATTCAACCACTTTGGCTGACAACGGTTTCGATGCCATGCCAAAATATACCGCTCACCCCGAACCACCCGAAGGTTTCTATCGCTTAAACTACGGACGCGCCCCAATGCACACATTCTCGCGCACCGTAAACAGCCCAAACCTCAACGACCTGATGAGCGAAAACGTTCTTTGGGTAAACCCAAAAGTGTTAAAAGATTGGGGTTTGAAAAACGGAGACGAAGTTTGGCTCGAAAACCAAGCCGGAGTTACTTCCGAGTTTCCTATTAAAATACGGGCTACCGAGCGCATTCGTTTCGATAGCGTTTACATGGTTCACGGATTTGGTATGAACCAAAACAAACTCAGCAAATCCTACGGACGCGGTATCAACGACCAACAATTAATTTCTACCGTAATGGTTGACCCGATTATGGGAGGAACCGGTTTTAGAGGTAACTTTGTTACTTTTTTAACTTCAAAACCAGAAAAAAAGGAGGCTAAATCATGAGATACGGAATGGCAATAGACACCAAAAAGTGTGTCGGATGTAGCGACTGTGTAGTAGCTTGTCAATTAGAAAATCATGTGCCGGTAGGCTATGCCCGCGATTGGATTGTGGAAGTAACCGAAGGAATTTATCCCAACTTGGCACTCGAAATACGCTCCGAGCGTTGCAATCACTGCGACAATACCCCTTGCGTGCGTACATGCCCCACAGGTGCAAGCCACATTATCGAAGGCGGCATAGTAAAAGTAACGCACCACGAGTGCATCGGTTGCGGTGCCTGCATACAATCATGCCCTTACGATGCTCGATACACGCACCCCGAAGGCTACGTGGACAAATGTACCTTCTGCGACCACCGCATCAAAAACGGACAAGACCCTGCCTGCGTTTCGGTTTGCCCAACGCACTGCATGTATTTTGGCGACTTAGACGACCCCAACAGCGAAATTTCGCGCTTGGTAAACACACGTCGCACCAAAACCCTTGCTCCCGAAGCCGGTACTAAGCCACAGATTTTTTATTTGATTTAAAAAAAAGGATTTTGAAATCTATTTTTTTTTATACTTTTTGTAAAAAAAAAATTTTCAATAAAACAAATCAAATAAAAAAATGTAAAATATAAGTTTTCTATTACGAAAACTTCTAAACAAATTTTATAAAAACATATTTATTTAGGTTCTTAAAAAATATATTTTTTTGTAAAAAAAAGAAAAAAAAAGTATAGAAAAGTATAGAAAATAGAACTTTTAAACAATAGAATATAAAAAATGAAAGAAGAAATTATAACCAGTGGAAGGCTCAACCCTTTGATAGACCCCGTTTTAAACGTGTGGCATTGGGAAATTCCGGCTTATCTCTTTTTGGGAGGTCTGTCCGCCGGATTGCTGTTCTTTGCTTCGCTTTATACCATTATGAATAAAGAAAAGGAATACAGTACGGCTGTAAAAATAGCTCCAATTATAGCTCCCATAGCCATCGCTTTGGGCTTAATAGCCTTGATGCTCGACTTGAAGCACCCGCTTTATTCGTGGCAGCTTTATACCACCATTCGTTTGGAGTCGCCCATGTCTTGGGGTGCTTGGACGCTAATGGCAGTAATGCCGCTTTCGGTGGCGTGGGTAGCCATTTACTTAGACCAAGTGTTCCCGAAAGTGGACAGAAGACCCAATATTATTTTGAAAGTGTTGTTTATGGTCATTCGATTGAAAGATGAGGAAGATGAAAACGGCATCAATTGGGAATACAAATACAAATGGATGCGCGATTTGAAAAACTGGATATTCAAAAACCGAGTTACTATGGCTTGGATTCTGATGCCTTTGGCTATTATTTTGGGTGTTTATACCGGTATTTTGCTTTCGGCGTTCAATGCGCGTCCGCTTTGGAATACTTCGCTTTTGGGTCCTTTGTTTTTGGTTTCGGGTATTTCCACTGCCGCTGCTACTATCATGTGGCTCACCGAAAGCAAGGAAGAGCGCGTATTGTTTAGCCGCATAGATTTGGTAATGATTATTGTAGAGCTTTTCTTTATCGTTCACTTGTTTATGGGCTTTTTGGCAAGCTCCGAAGTGCAAATAGAGGCTGCCGGTTTGTTTCTTGGTGGTCATTTTACAGCACCTTTCTGGGGTTTAGTGGTGGTAATGGGATTAATTGTTCCGGGTATTTTAGAAGCCTTAGAGTTAAAAGGTTTTCATGTTCCGGTGGCTGTTCCGGCGGCTTTAATCTTAATTGGCGGTGCTATTTTCCGTATCATTATGGTAGAAGCCGGACAAATAACCCGTTGGCTTTATTAATAATTGATAATTAACAATTAATCATTAATAATTTAAAAAAAATGAGTGCAAATACAACAACAAAATATATGAACCCTTATTTAGCCGGTTTTCTGTTGGGGCTTATCCTTTTGGCAGCCTTTTACTTTACGGGCGAAGGTTTGGGAGCAAGCGGAGCGTTTAAGCGTTACGAGATTGCAGTTTTGGAAAAAGTAGCTCCATGGCTTGTAGAAGGTCATCATTTCTTTGGTTCGCATTTGAAAAGCGGCGAGAGTATTTTAGAAAACCGTTTGGTTTACATGATATTAGGCGTTTTTGCGGGTGGTTTTATTTCGGGTGTGGTTTCGGGTCGTTTGACTTGGAAAGTAGAGCATTCGCCCAAAATCAGCTCTAAAACTCGTTTGATAGCTGCTTTAGCCGGTGGTATGTTATTTGGTTACGGTTCGCAAATGGGACGCGGCTGCACAAGCGGTTCGGGTCTTTCGGGCATGGCTTCGCTTTCGCTGGCGGGTTTTATTGCCTTGTTTGCCATTTTCGGCACCGGATTTTTGATGGCTTACTTTTTCCGCAAATTGTGGATTTAGTTTTTTTATAAATTAAAATTTTTATACAAAAAATAAAAAATAATGGGACCATTAACAGATATAGGAGTTCTGAACTCCAATTGGGAATTGCTCATAGCTTTGGTTATAGGCTTGGCTTTTGGTTACGTACTCGAATCGGCAGGTTTCTCGTCTTCGCGCAAGTTGGTAGGTAATTTCTACGGTTACGATTTTGTGGTTTGGCGTGTGTTCTTTACAGCTGCCATTACTGCCATGATTGGTTTAATGTATTTTTCGTATTTAGACTGGATTGATTTGAGTTTGATTTATGTAAATCAAACCTTTATTGGTTCGGCTATTGCGGGAGGCGTAATTATGGGCTTGGGCTTTATTATCGGAGGCTTTTGTCCGGGAACGAGTGCTTGTGCGGCTGCCATTGGCAAGATTGATGCAATTGTTTTCTTGGTAGGCGTATTCATTGGCATTTTCTTATTCGGCTTGTCTTTCCCGCTCATCGAAGATTTCTTTAAATCGGGAGCTATGGGTTCGGTGTTCGTTTACGATTTCTTGGGTATTTCTGCCGGAATGTTTGTATTTATTTTGGTTTTGTTTGCTATTGTGTCGTTTTACTTCACAGCACGTATTCAGCGCAAAGCCAAACCGGTAAGATATTAATAATGAAAAGTGAAAAGTGAAAAGTGAAAAATGAATGCTTTAAAAAATATTTCACCTTTCACCCTTCACCTTTCACCTTTCATTAATTACATTAATCAATATAAAAAATAAATTATGGAAGATAACAAACCGCGAATAATAAAAAAGAGATATATTTTCATGTCGGTTGTTTTGCTTTTAGCCGGAATAGGGCTTGTTACCATACCGGATTTTGACAAAATAAAAGAAACCGATGCACAAGAGATGCTGCTCAAAATGATGAGTCATGAAAAGAACTTTTCAACCGACGAGGTAGCCGAAATGCTTATCAATGGCGACCCCTTGTTGCAATTAATTGATGTACGCACACCCGAAGAGTTTGAAAAATTCAGTTTACCGGGTGCTATCAACATTCCGCTTGCCGACCTTTTGTCCAAAGACGAAAACGGAAAATACAAGTGGGCTGATGTTTTGAATCAAGATGTAAAAACCAATGTTTTTTATTCCGATGGCGATATTTATTCTACTCGCGCTTGGACGCTTTGCACTCGTTTGAAGTTCAAACACAATTACATTATGAGTGGAGGTCTAAACCGTTGGTTTGAAACCATTATCATGCCCAAAGCCCCAGAGGTAAGTGCTTCGGTAGAAGAAGTGAATTTGTATCAATTCCGTTTGGGCGCACGCCAATATTTTTTAGGTGGCGGAGTAATGGAAACGGCTCCGGCTTCTACGCCTGCTGCAACGGCTCCGGTTAAGAAAAAAGCCAACGCTTCGGGCGGTGGCGGCGGTGGCTGCTAAGTTTTTATTATTTGGTATTATTTTTTGTTTAAAAACAAAATATTAAAATATACAAAATGGATTATCATAAGGAAAAAGATTATAACGTTATATCATACAAATTGCCATTGTTGAGCGTGGTATTTTTGTTGATTATTATTGTGGGTTTCATAACTTTTCAAAAACCCCACATTCAATATGCTTTAAACATTGACCAAGCATGGAAACAAGCTGTAAACGACCGCGATGCACTGCGTCCGGAGCGTGTATATGAAATTCTCAATTCAAAGGATACGGCTTATTACCGTTTCATCGATTTGCGTAGCCCCAATGAGTTTATGAACAGCCATATTCCGGGAGCAATCAATATTCCGGTGCATCAAATTTTGAAAGATGATGTAAAAAATATTATTTTGCAAGACGATAAAATCAATGTTTTTTATGCGGCACAACACAGCGAAGCCTGCGCACCGGTTCAATTGCTCAAACAGCTTGGTTATAAAAACAATACCATGATGTTGGGCGGTTTTGATTATTACAAAGCCAATATCTTGGACAAATACCAACCGCAAGCCGGAAACTACTACAACGAAAAACCCGCTTTTGACTACCAAAAAATAATGAGTAGTGCCAAATCGGCTGCACCCGCTTCAACGACCGAAACCCCAAAAACCGATGTTTCGGTGAAAAAAACAAATAAAGTTAAAACCGGCGGCGGTGGAGGCGGCGGTTGCTAATTCTATGGTTAAATGGTTACATTGTTACATTGTTACATTGTTAAATGGTTCTTGGATTAAATTCGTATAAAAAAATCTTTTTTAAATACAAATATTAACAATGTAACAATTTAACAATTTAACAATTTAACAATGTAACAGTGTAGTAAAGTATAAAAAAAAATTAAAGAATGAAAAAAATATATTTGTATTTGTTGGTTGCTGTTTTATCGGTTTTTGTTTTTTCAAATTGTCAAAACAAGCAAGCCGAATTAAAAGACGTAGCAGAAAATTTACCGGCAATTGATGAAACGGAAGTTTTGCATCAGTTTTTAGAACTTTCGGGTAACTTTATCAATTCTCCGGCTGTGCCTTCTATGGTTACTGCCGACGAAGTATTTGAAAACATCAACAATAAAGCCTACTACTTTATTGACATGCGAAGCCCCGAACTTTACGAATCGGGACACATAGAAAACGCCGTAAATGTTGGACAAGCTCAGATTTTGGATTATTTCAAAAATCAATTCGATGCATCGAAATATGAAAAAATAGTTTTGGTTTGCAAATCGGGACAATCGGCAAGTTATGCCAATTCCATTTTGCAATTGCTTGGTTATAAAAATGTTTACGCTATGAAACGCGGCATGAGCGGTTGGAACAAACAATTTGCCGATGAGGTTTGGTTAAAACATGCCGGAAGTTCCTTTGCCGACAAATTGGAAACAACAGCCAATCCGAAAGCTGCAAAAGGCAAATTGCCCAAAATAGAAACCGGAAAACGTGCCGGAATTGATATTTTAGAGGCTTTAGCCGAAAATGCCATTAAATTGGAATCAAAAGATTGGGGTGTTACAGCCGAAAAAGTATTTGAAAATCCGGCAAATTATTACGTGATTAATTATTGGCCAGAAGAAGAATACAATGCCGGACACATTCCCGGTGCTGTGCAATACACACCCAAAAAGTCGTTGAGCAAAAATGCCGATTTGGCTACTTTACCCGCCGACCGTCCTATCTTGGTTTATTGCTATACCGGACAACATGCGGCTTACGTGGTTGCCTACTTGCGACTTTTGGGCTACAATGCACACAGTCTTTTATATGGTGCCAATGGTTTTATGAACAGCAAAATGAACGAAGGCGGTGCCATAGGTCATGCCTTTACTTCGGCTGAAGTGAAAAATTATCCGGTAATTTTGGGTCCGAACCCTACCGACAAAGTAGCAACGGCTACCGAAACACCCAAAGACCAAACAAAAACCGAAACGCCTGCTAAAACCGTGAAGAAAAAACAAGCTGGTTCGGGCGGCGGCGGTGGCGGTTGTTAAATTGCGGCTTCTGCTAAGCAAAGATGTCGCGCCGTGCTACGCCCTTGCTAACTCAGAGCTACACTTTTGCTAAAAAAACGCATGTTCAAAAAAAAGCTTTGCCAAAGTTTTAAAAACTCTGGCAAAGTTTTAATTTCAAAGCAATTGCATATAAAAAAACTTAAATGAAAGCCTTAGATTTTGCAATTTACTTTATAAATTTTTTAATTCCTTCAAAAACAATGATTAAAACAATTAAAATAATTACAAAATTAACAAAACTAAGCAAATAATTTGATGCTTTAATAAAATCAATTTCTATTAAAATGCTTGCCCAAAGGGTCATAACTATCATAAAAACTGCCGGAATGCCGGCAAAAAGCCAACTTGCGCCTCCTTTTTCTTTCAAATAAAGAGTTACTACAATTAAAGCCAATGCTGCTAAAGTTTGATTGACCGCTCCAAAGAGGGGCCAAAGCGAAAGTGCGCCTTTACCGTCTGCACCGCTTGCAAAGGCTAACAGTCCGGCTGAAAAAACGGCAAAAAATGTTGCAACATACATATTTTTGAAAGCAGGTAAATGCAGCGAAGTAAATAATTCGGTAATAATATATCGCTGAATGCGCGTGGCGGTATCGAGCGTAGTGCCGGCAAATGAGGCTACAAACACACCCATTATAGCCAAAACCCAAGTGTAAGGCAAGCCTACATGTTGCGCCATATTTGACGAACCTACCACAAAAGCATTGATGTTTGCATTCAAACCCGAACCTGCTCCCCAAGATGAATAATGACTGTTCCAAGCTTCTACTCCGGTAAGTATTTGCCCATTGTGCGAGTATCCCAAGCCTATTCCGGCAGAAACCGCTATGATTACAATTACTGCTAAAACGCCTTCGGTGAGCATAGAGCCAAAGCCCACAAAGAGCGCGTCACCCTCGCTGCTGACTTGTTTAGCCGATGTGCCACTCGACACCAAAGCATGAAATCCTGAAATAGCTCCGCAAGCTATGGTTATAAACAAAAACGGAATCATTGCCGGAGCTTCGAGCGGGTGCCATTGTACGGCGGGTGCTACTACTTCTATATCGGTTACAAAAACCGAAATAATTATGCCCAAAACTAAAAGTGCCATTGCTATTATTAGCTGATAAGCATTGATAAAATCGCGGGGTTGGAGCAATACCGTTACCGGCAAAACCGAAGCTATAAAAGCATAAATGAGTAAAATTATAGTCCAAAAACCCGTTGCAGGTATTCCCCAGATTTCGCCTATTTGTACCGGCATATTTACACCCACTATTATTGTAAAGTACATTACCGCAACAGCTATTAAAGAAGCTAAAGTTATGTTTTTGCCTTTTTTAATGTACATTCCTAAAAGCACGGCTATCACAATTTGTATCCAAACCGGAAAAACAGAAGCGGGGAAAATATTAAAAATTATGGCTATTACCATTCCAAAAATGGCTATCACAATCCAGAGTTCGAGAAAAACAATTAAAAAAAACAAAATTCGAGTCATCGGACTTACATATTTAGCCGTATATTCGGAAATGGATTTGCCCTGATTGCGCATAGAAATAATTAAAGCACCAAAATCGTGAATAGCACCCATAAATATGCTACCCACAAAAACCCAAATCAGTGCCGGAACCCAACCCCAAATGATAGCAATGGCAGGTCCTACAATAGGTCCCGTACCCGCTATACTGGTAAAATGATGCCCGAAAATAACTTGCTTTTTTGTTGGAACATAGTCTATTCCGTCTTCCAATTCTTTTGAAGGGACAAGGGTTTTGGAGTTGGTTTTAAATATTATTTTTGAAATAAATCTTCCATAAAACTGATACATTAATAGATACCCTAAAAGAGTACCGATAATAATTAACAATACGTCCATTTGATTTGATATTTTATTTGTTTTTCTAATGAATTGTTTATCTTTTAAAAATACATTCGTAAAAATCAGAAAGTTATCGTATCAATAACTTAATAAACAGCTTATTGCTCATTAATTTGAAAGCGTTTTGCTAACAATTTGATACCATGCCTTTTCATTAGTGAGCAAAACTATGGCAAACCACAAATTAACCTTTCAAAAGCCAATTTTCTGCTTGTTTGGGGGTTTCAAAGAATTGCCGTTCCAAATTGCGAGCGTTCTTTTCGTTCATGAGCTGTTGGAGGGCTACGGTAATAAAAATATCGGCATTTAGAACAAAAGCATGTTTTTGAATCCCAACTTCAATAGAAATAGGAACAATATTTTCATTCACCCAGATTTGATTGTCGGGTATCCAAGTATAAAAAAGGGTTCTTTCATCGATTAAAACATATTTGGGTTTGAATTTTTTTAAAGCTTCGCCATAAAAAAACATTCCTTCCATCATTTGATTCCATTCGGCTTTGCGAGTTGCCTCTTGCCATGTGCAATGCAGAATAGAATTTTTTTCATCAAAATATATATTTATTAAATCCATTTCCATTTTATATTATTCTTTTGTTTTATAAAAAAAAGCGAAATTTTTTTTTTCAGATTGCTTAAATCGTTCCTGAAAGAAAACTCAACGTTGTCTTTTGAATTATTAAATACGTTAAAAAAAAAGAATGGTTTCGGATTTTTCTAAATTTTATTTTACGAAGTTAATCGACCAGCTTAGTTGGCGGGGATGCGCCAGCTATTTTTTTCTTGCAGATGCTATTTTTTTTGTTGCGGAAGGTCTATCATTCGTTACGGATGCTGTTTTTTTTGTTGCGGGAGGTCTATCATTCGTTACGGATGCTATTTTTTTTCTTGTTACAAGTGTTTTTTTTCTTGTTATAGCTATTTTTTTTCTTGTTACAGCTATTTTTTTGTTGTTTCAGGCGTTTTTTTATCGGTATGGTGTAAATTGGAACGCGGATAACACGGATTGGACGGATT
>DYNA01000134.1 GCA_020721325.1 Paludibacter propionicigenes | reverse complement strand
GCGAATATGCCAGTTCTAATTATTTCCCTTCCACTATTTTTATTTCCTCATCGGTAAAAGGATAAACCATTTTACAATCGCTTAATTTTCTGAAATTCTGTTTCTGTTAATTTCATTACTAATTCATCAATCAATATTTTTTAGAATTTCTTGTTCAAGTTCTTCAATAGTAGGCATTGCACTTTTTATTTGTGTAGGAAGTTCGTTAAATGTAAATTCGCTTACTCCAATTGGTTTATTAACGTCTTTTAAAGCAAATTCAACATTCAAATTGTTTTTTGTTTTGCACATTAAAATACCTATTGTGGAATTATCGGTTGTTCCTTTTACTAATTCGTCAATTGCGGATAAATAAAAGTTTAATTTTCCCACAAATTCAGGTTCAAACTCTTTGGTTTTTAGTTCTATTACAATGTAGCATTTTAGTTTTACATGATAAAAAAGCAAATCGAGTTTGTATTCTTTTGTTCCAACTTTTAATAAAAATTGCCGTCCCATGTATGCAAAACCCTTACCGAGTTCGAGCAGAAATTGTGTTATGTTGGCAACTAATTGTTTTTCGAGTTCTAATTCTCTTACATTTTTTTCTAATGTCAAGAAATTGAAATTATAAGGGTCTTTCAGAATTTCATTTGCTAAATCAGATTGATATTCGGGAAGTGTAATTTTAAAATTAGTAACGGCTTGTCCTTGTCGTTGGTATAAATCTCGTTCTATATGAATTTCAAGAATTGAACGACTCCAATTGTTTGAAATTGTTTCTTTGATATAGAAAAATGCTTCGTTCAGATTTTTAATTTTGCTAAGTATGGTTAAATGATGTTTCCAAGGTATTAAAGTTAATATAAACAAGTTATCTTTATTTTCAAATTGTCCGGCAACCTGCTGGACAATTTGATTAAACTTTACAATTTCGTCTTTAAATTTGTTATTTTCTAATTGTCCACCCATTGGGTGGACAATTGTAATAAACTCATTATAAAACAAATAAAAGTTTCGCATAGCATATAAATTTGACCTTGAAAAACCGTCTAAATCCACAAATTCGGCTTTGAGGTCTTTGGCGGTTTGTTCAATTATTTTACTGCCCCACGAAACTGCTTTTTGTTTTTCGGTTATCATTTTGCCTATTTCCCAATACAATCGTATTAATTCGGAATTTACATTTAAAGCGGCTTTTATTTGACTGGTTTTTATTTTGGTCTTTAATTCAACCAACCAGTTTTTATATTCTTTGTTTTCTATTAGCTCCTTCATTTTTATTTTATACGCTAAGCGTTTGTTTTTTTTGTTTGTTTATGCGCTAAGCGGCTCTAAGCCGCTAAGCGAATAATTAACTTTTCAATTTTCTATTTTATTAAAAATTTCGTTTTCCAATTGCTCCTTTGTGGGTAGTTCATTTTTGATGTTTTCGGGTAATTCTGTATATGAAAATCCGCTAACTCCAATTGGGTTGTTTACATCTTTTAATGTGAAATCGACTACCAGATTATCTTTGGTTTTGCAAAGTAAAATTCCAATAGTAGGGTTATCGTATTGGGTTTTTAACAGTTGGTTTATTGATGTAACATAAAAACCTAATTTGCCGATAAACTCGGGTTCAAACTCGGTCATTTTCAATTCTATGACAATGTAAGAGCGCAGTTTTACATGATAAAAAAGCAAATCGGTACGAAATTCTTTTGTACCCACTTTTAACAGAAATTGCCGTCCCATATACGCAAAGCCTTTACCGAGTTCGAGCAAAAATTGCGAAATATGTTCTACTAATTTGCTTTCTAATTCTTTTTCTTTTGCTTTTTTGCTTAATGTTAGAAAATCGAAATTGTAAGGGTCTTTTAATATACTGTTTGCCAAATCGCTGTCGGGTTCGGGAAGCGTGAGGTTAAAATTTATTATCGCCTTTCCTTGCCTGCTATATAAATCTGTTTCTATTTGATATTCTAAAACCGCTCTACTCCAATTGTTTGTAATGGTTTCTTTTACATAAAAAATTGCTTGGTTTATATCTTTTGTTTTTTGCAAAATGAGTACATGATGTTGCCATGGAATTTTGACCAGTATATTTTCTGTATTTAAAGAATTGTCTTTATATTCTGATTGTTGTAATTGTCCATCAACTTGCTGGACAATTTCGGGTTCTAATTTTCCAGCAAGTTGCTGGAAAATTGTATTATCTTGATTATAAAACATATAAAACTGTTTCATTGCATAAAGATTACTTTTTGAAAATCCAGTTAATTCGGGAAAATCTCTTTTTATATCTTTTGCTGTTTGAACTATAAAACTCTCGCCCCACTTAGCGTTTTGTTGTTTTTCGGTTATCATTTTACCAATTTCCCAATAAAGCATTATTAGTTCGCTATTTACGCTTAATGCGGCTTTTATTTGACTGGTTTTTATTTTGGTCTTTAATTCAACCAACCAGTTTTTATATTCTTTGTTTTCTATTAGCTCCTTCATTTTTATTTTATACGCTAAGCGTTTGTTTTTTTTGTTTGTTTATGCGCTTAGCGGCTCTAAGCCGCTAAGCGAATATGCCAGTTCTAATTATTTCCCTTCCACTATTTTTATTTCCTCATCGGTAAGTTCATAAAGCTCATAAACCATTTCGTCTATTTGCCGTTCTAAGTCGGCAGTGTTTTCGCCAGTTTTCTTTTTGGTTATGATTTCATCTACTATTTTTATGAACGGGGCTTGCTGTTTTTCGGATATTTTAGGAATGGGTAAATTCTTAACACCATTAGGCAAAGTATGCAAACCATTTCTCATTTTTTTGTTAAAATAAAATGAAATTACTTTTGAGTTAGATAATGCTAAAATATATTCAATCTTTATATTTGAAAATTCTTTGACATTTGGTGGTATTTTTATTCTGTCCGGTTTGCTTTTTAGCAAATCAACCCACAAAATTGCATTAATAACTGTAAAATCAGAATAATAATTTTCATTATTTAAGGTAGAAGTTATATTTCCTTTTCCAATAATGTCTTTAAATAAAATAGTTTTATTTTCAAACAACTCTTTAAAAAGCGGATTGTACATTTCCTTTACATATTTAACCCATCTTTTATTTTTTGAAATATAAAACCTTGAAATATTACTACCAACAATCAACGGTTTATATCTATTATCTATTTTCGTATCTGAAACAAATTCTTCTTGCGGTGTTGGACGACACCCCCAATTTACATAACAAAAATCACATAATTTATTTGATTTTTTATCAATTTTAGTTAATATTTCGTTGTCAAAATTTGAGATTTCAAGTAAAAATGGTTCTTTTTTCTTTAATTTTGATTGTATAAGATTATTAGGTATTGCATTATAAAAATTTAATTCTTCTTTTACTGTTACTAATTTAATGATATTATTAAAATTTTGATTTTTGTTAAAGATAAAAATAAAATTATCAACAGTTGCGCTTTCAAATACCTTTAAATTTGTAAGATTAATAAATGATAAAATTGAACAATTATCTAAAATAAAATCTCTAATTTTTTCACCATAAGGCTGGCTCAACCATTTATCTGGAACAATGTATGAAATATTACCACCTTTTTTTAATAATTTTATACCTTTTTCCATAAATATAACATACAAATCAAATTTTTTAAATGCTGATATATAGTTATTCTTTAAATAATCTACTAATTTTTCACTTATTTGGTCGCCATAAATTCTCACATACGGCGGATTTCCAATCACCACATCAAAATAACCTGTTGGATTTTCGTTTGCTGGTTTTAGTTTTGGCGAAATTTCGTCTATCTCTTTGTTTGTTTTGTTAATTTTGTTGTTTAATGAATTGATTTCATAGTCATAATTCTTTGGTTCTGAAACTATATTACCTATTTTTGTTTCGATGCTTCCATAAATATTTTCAATTTTCTTTTTTATCAATTCAATTTCCTTTTTTATGGCATCTAATTGTGAGTTTGCGGCTTTGAATTGTAACTTCAAAATTTGTTCTATTTTTATTCCTTTGAGTGCTGTATTTATGGCTTTTATTTGTTTATTGGTTGCATCTATTTGTTGATTTAAAAGTATAATTTCAGGACTTTCAGTTCCTGTATCTTTGGTTAATCCAAACATCCATTCTACATCAAAAAACTCTGCCGATTGGTTTTGGTCATAAGGATTCCATGATGCAAGTTGTTCGGCTTGTTTTACCGGAAAGCCGTCTTTTTTAAGTTGGTTTTCGAGTTGTTTTCGTTTTTCTTGGTCTTGTTTTTGTATTTCGCGTTTTTCGTTGCGGTTTTTTGCAAAAAAATGTTTTTTGCGTATTTCTATTATATCTTTTTCATATTTAGTTACTTGTGGCGATTTAATTATATTTGCTTTGTCCAAACCAATCAGCGTATTAGCCGCCACAAATTTGGTTTCTAAGTTTGGCAATGGCACGTAGCCTCGATTGTATTGTTTTGAGTTGCCGTTTTGCTCAATTACCAGCGATAAGAAAAACCTAAGTTTTGAAATTTGCACCGCAATAGGCTGAATATCCACGCCGTAAATAGCATCTTGTATTATAAAAAGTTTTCGCAAATAATCGGGATTGCGAAACTGGTTTTCAAATTCGTTTTCTATTTCTTTTATTCGGTTGTCAGCTTCTTTTTCGGCACGTTCACGAAGTTCTTTGTCTGTTAGTATTCTTAAATTTTCTTTATCTTTCAAAAGTTCGGTAATTTTTTCGCCTATTACTTTTTCTTTTTGTTCGTGTTTCCAAAGTTTGTTTTGCGGGTCAAGTTTACTAAGAATATAGACTATTTTTTGCAACACGCCCATAGGAAAAGCACCCGAACCGCAAGCGGGGTCGAGAACTTTTATGCTATTTAATGCAGAAATAAAATGAATGGTTGTTTCTTGGTCGAAAGGATTATCAACGTCGTTGTATTCAATCAATTGATTTAGTTTTTCGTCAAGCAATTCAATATTACTAAGCGAATTTTCTAAATAAGTTTTCAAATAGGCTTTCAAACTTTCATCAACCATGTAATTTACAATTTCACGAGGCGTGTAGAAAGCACCTAAATTTTTACGTGCTGTTTTACCTGTTTCGGGATTGTAATATGCCAAAAGATTTTCAAATACTTTTCCCAACAATTCGGGGTCGAGCGCAACCTCAATGTCTATTGGCGTATTTTCTTCTACTGTAAATTTGTAACTTTCCAATATTTTTATCAAACCTTTTACCATGTAGGTTTGCTTTTTGGTGTCGTAAATTTTATTCAAAAGTTCGCTCTGGTCTTGTTCTGTGCCAAAAAACAAATAATCGGGAACTGTTAAACTATTTTCTCTGTAATATTGCGGTTTGCTTGGGTCTGGGTCTGAAAACCAATCGATACGAATAGGATTTTTTTTATCTTCTGGGTTTTCTTTGTCCAAAAAATCGAACAAACCACCATTCAAAAACGGAACCTCTTCAAACAGTTCTTTTACATTTTGCTCTGCATTTTTAAAATATTTTTTATATCTATATTTTGCCACTAAATACGATGAATTGTCTTGAAAGGAAAAACTGCGGTTTTTCGAGTTCATTTCGGTATTCAATGTAGCAAAAAACAGGTTTTGAAGAATAGCTTTGTAATAGGTTGTTTCGTTTTTGTCGGCAAAATTTAAGACATTGTTTTCTAAATAATTATAATCGAACAATTCATCTTTTACCAAATGCTTTTCTTTTAAAAACCACACAAAAATAAAACGAGTAAGCAAGCGAATAACTGCAATTTGATTGGCTACTTCTTGCGGGTTTTCTTTGTCGTGATAGGCATCGGTGGGGAATTTAACATTTTCCACAGCCCAGAAATACCAGTTTGCAATTTCTTTGTAAAACTCCTTGTTCAGCTTGTCCACATCAAACACCGATTGCCAGTATTTATGAAGGTGTGTGAATGATTTTACTTCTTTAAATTGTTTTATATTGGTTAAATCGTTCAAAATGCGTTCGTGTCCCGAATGTACCTTGTAGATATTTACGTCTTTTAGCAACGAAACTTTTCCGGCTTTTTGCCCTTCGCGCCATTGCTGACTTTTTGCATAATGGGTTCGTTCGCAGTTTCCTATCGAGATGAAGTGGCTGTATTTGAAAACGACCACCACCGGACTATCGTCATATTCACGATTTACAGCACGGGTTATGGTGTTGAGTTCTGTTTTAGTAGGGTTTTCTTTTGTTAATGTAACACCGAGTAAAACGATGCCTTCGGTTTGCGATTTTGTGTATTGCAAATCGCCTGTTTGCGAATTGAACAAACTAATTTGTCCGTCAAAAGCATCTTCGTTTACTTCGCCCAAAGGATAGACCAATTCGGCAATTTCGAGTAGTTTGTTTTTCGATTTTTCAAAGAAGTCTTTTGCCGCAAATGGTTTTGTAATGCCATTGCTTGTATAGGGCAGATTTAAATCGGCAAAAAATCGTCTTAGCGATGTGTATAAATCTTTGTCGGTATTGAAATAGGTTAGTTCCATAGTTGTTCTATTAATATTTATTCAGTTCGTTTTTAATGTAACTTAGTAGTTGCTCTTTAGTTGGCAAAACTAACAAATATTCACTTACAAAAAGCTGATTGTTAATTCCTGCTAAGGCAAATTCAACCAAAGGATTGTTTTTTTCGGCAATTAAAAGTATTCCAATTGGAGGATTGTCTGTTGGTTCGCAAATTTCTTTTTTATAATAATTTACATACGTATTAAGTTGCGAAACATGGCTGTGATTGAATTTGTCTGCCTTTAATTCCACAATAATATGGCAACGCAAAAGACGGTGATAAAATACTAAATCAATAAAAAAATATTCATCACCTATTAAGATACGTTTTTGTCGTGCTTCCAAGCAAAAGCCTCGCCCTAATTCGAGCATAAAGTATTGAAAATTATCTAACAATGATTGTTCTAAATCTGTTTCTTCAATTAATTCTTTATTTTTTATTCCCAAAAATTCAAAAGAAAAGTGTGTTTTTATCGCCTCCTGAGCGGTTAAAATTTCGGTTTTTGATTGAATAATTCTGCTCATTTTTTCTGGATTGCTCGACAATCCCATTCTTTCGAAGTATAAAGTATTAATTTGACGTTCTAATTCACGTACCGACCAAGTTCCCTTTATACATTCAATTTCATAAAAAACACGTTTCAATTTGTCTTCAACCTTTATTAATTCCAGAAAATGAGAATACGACAAATTACTAATTAGTCTATCGGGCTGCATTTCTAATTCTTGATTATTAGTGGTTTGCAATTCGGCGGTCAGCGACCGCCGAATTGGATTATAATTTTCATCGGGTGCAATTTGATTGAAAACGGCGGACAGTGTCCGGCGAATTTGCGGATAAACTAAATAAAATTTCCGATATTCTCGTAATCTTCTTACATCAATACCTTTTATTCCCGAAAACTTAAAATGATTTTCAATATTTTGTAAAACTTTTTCACCATATTTGGCGCGGTCTTCTCCGTTTTGCTCATATTCTACAATATAAAAACCAAACAACCAATTTCTTATGGTATTGTTTACATTTATTGCTTTTACAGCATTGTTTAATAAAACAGTATGTGTTTTATCGAAAAGATTTACTAATATTTCAAAATTCATTTTTTTTCTTTATTTTTTATTCACAAGTTTATAAAATTGTGCTACATTATTCCACATACAACCAAACAATCAAATCGCAATTATTCGCATCGTGTTTTTGACTTCCGGCTATTCCTTGTTTTATTTCTTGTTTTGCCGATTTTTTACCTTTTTTCAAATCTTTCAAAAGTTTTAAATCGTCCTGTCCGGCTACTTCAAACAATTCACCTTCTTTTGTTTCTATGGTTTGAGATGTTTGAGACGTTAGCCACGATTTAATTGCCGATTTAAAAATTTCAATTTCGGAGGTGTTTCCTTCGTCAAATGGTTTTAAACCCTCATCGTTTCGGGCTTGATTTTTGGCAAACATCAAGCCGTTGAGTATTTCTTTTTGGTTGTTAAGAATTTGATTTCCTTGTTTGTCGATATAAATCAAATCGAAATTTGAATAGTTGAAATTACGAACTCCGGCAGGTTTCGACGGATAACCAATTAATGCAACTATGCCTTTTTGTGTGAGCCAATTATTATTTTTTACAATGCCCGAATAAATCGCTTTGGGCATATTTTCAATTTCGTGGCTTTGTTGGTTGTCTAACTTCAAACTCAAATCTTGTCTGAATGCTTCCAAAGATAGAACATCAAAAGAAATGCTACTTTCATTATTTTCAATATCATCAAACGATTTTTCTAATTTGAGCAGCATTTTTTCGGTTTGCTCTCGTTCAAATTTATCGTTTTCAATTTTCTTTTTCAGTTTTTCGGTAAAATCTTTATCCACTTCCGAGCCTGCAAGTTTCATCATTATCATTCGCTCTTCAATGCGCGATTGTAATTTCAAATAACTATTAACGCTATCGGAAGGCCAGAAATTTAAACCGAAAATTTCCGTACTTGTTGAACCCAAACGGTCTATACGTCCCATTCGTTGTATAACTCTAACCGGATTCCAGTGAATATCATAATTTACTACAAAATCGCAATCTTGCAGGTTTTGTCCTTCGCTTAGGCAGTCGGTTGCAATTAAAATGTCAATTGGGTTTTCGAGTTGCAAGTGGGTTTCTGGTTTATTTTCAAAAATCCACTTTTTCCAAACTTCGTAATTTTTGGTTTCCGAAATATTTTTATCTTTTTCAAAACCGTTCCAAGTTTTCTCATTAAATAATTTTGTAAAAGGTGCAAAACGTTCGAGAATGGTATTAAATTTTTTAATGTTTGTATCGCTGTCAAAAGTTCTACTTTCGTCGCCCGAAATAAAAGCATGGTTTGCAAATTCACGCTTTGTAAGTTCGTTGAAAATATAAACGGCTGTATCTTTAAAAACAGTAAAAATAAGAATTTTAGGGTTTCTATTTATATTTTGTGCTTTTTGTTTTTCTGCAATTTTAGTTATTAAAATTTCGAGCTTTACGTCTTTGCTTTTCAGCGATTTTTCTTTTTTTATTTGAGAGTCAAAAACTTGTAAATTAGTTATTAACGTATTCAAATTTTGAATATCTTTTTTCAAATCTTTTTTGTATGGCTCTATATTTCCGGCTTTGTCTATTTCGGCTATGGAAATACTACGCCTTTTGCCCAAAGTAAATTCCGACAAATCTACATCTTCTTCATCTTCAAATAATTCTTCTTCGTTTATAATTACCTTTTCTTTTTTATTTTTGTAACTATTCAGCGTATCGAAAACCAATTGGTGGTAATCTCTAATTTTCACTACCGTTGAATAAAATGAATACCACGACGATTCGAGCCGTTTTGCCATTAAAATATAAATCATTTTAGCCAAAAAACGGTCTCTTAATTTTTCATCATGAATAACTTCCACCTCTTCGGGTTGTTCTGTATAAAAAGCGGGTTGATATGCCGACAGATTGGGCGGAAAACATTCCAATAATTCATTAAAACTTTCAAAGTTACCAATTTTATCTGGCGTTACATATCTGTTTTCGGGTGCATTTTTTTTCGGAAAAACAAGTCCTAATACCGTTCCTTCTATCATTTTTCGGGTTCGTGCTACGGTAAGGGCATCGGTCAATTTAAAAAAATCGGTTTCGTTCAATCGCCTTACAAACGAATGAATGGTAGGCGAAGGCTCTATTTTCCATTTATTAAAACTCTCTTCGGCTTTGCGAAATATGCTAAAAATACTTTTTATTTCGAGCAATTCATCAAATTCCTTATCATTTCCTTTTGCTATGATTTTGAATTGATTGCGTACATCTATCAATGAATTGTTTATGGGTGTTGCCGAAAGTAATAAAACTTTCATAAATTCATTCTTTTGCAAAAGTTGCTCCATCAAAAAACGATACGATTTTGTTTTATCGTTTCGTAAATTGTGGCTTTCATCAATTACCAATAGTTTTTGTCGGTTGCTTTGAAAAAAGCCTTCGAGAGTAACACCTTTTCTATCTAAGCCACCTTCTCTCAAATCGGTGTGAAATCTTAATTCGTACTCAAATTTATCTTCTTCAAAAATCGAATATCGGTTTTTTAAAAATTTTTCCCAATTTTGCTCTAATTTTTTCGGACAAAGAACAATTACATCATAGTTTTGCAACTGATAATGCTTAATAACGGCAAGTGCAGTCCACGTTTTACCCAAACCAACGGCATCAGCTAAAATAGCTCCGTTGTAGGTATTTATCATTTTAATTAAACTTTTGGCTGCTTTTTTTTGAAAGTCATACAATTCATTATATACTTTTGAATTTTCCAAACGACCTATTTGCCTATTAAAATTTGGGTCTTCCGCTTCTAATCTTAAATCACTACCAAAAAGTTCGTACAATACTTTAAAATAGATTTCTTCGGGTGTGTATTTTTTGAAAATTTCGGATATTTTATCTATTAAATATTTTTTGAAAGTGATTTTTTTATTTTTATCTATTGTTTTATCAAAAGTCGCTTTTTTATTTTCCCAAAGTGCATCAAACCATTTTATTAATTCCCTATATTCTTCTGAATTTCCACTGCCCCAAATATTTAGTTCGGCATTACTTGTTTTTCGCAATCCAATACCCGATTCGGTAAGATTTGAACTACCTGCAATAAAACCGCTGTTAATTTCGTCCGTTTCTTTTTCTTTGAAAATAAATGCTTTGGCATGACAAAAATTAGGTTCGAGGGTTTTAATCTCAACTTTATCTTGTTTTATGAACTCAATTGCAGTTATTGCCTCTTGGCTAATATTAAAAGCATTTTCAAGATTTATATTTTCATTCAATAAATCAATTACACGCTCTTTTATATTTTCGGTGCTTACAATATCGCCAAGCAAAAACTTAAATTCATCAACCGTTTCGTTATACAATTCTTTCAAAAAACATAAAACACCAACTGTAAAATAACCACTAACGGCGTTAATACTTCCCTCTTTACTGTATTTTTTTAATACTTCAAAGTATTTATATTTCGTTGTTTCGTTGTCAATTAGCATATTTCAATTTATTAATCGGTAATTTATCATTTCGTTGTTATTGGTTTTTATAGAACATAACGTCAATATCCGACACTCCTCACGTCGCTTATGGTTCTATTCTATTGTTAAATGCAAATATATTCATTTATTTTTAATTGATTTTTTTTTTTCAAAAACAAAAAACCCATTCAGCACCCCTTTATTTAGCAAACAACCTTTTTATAAAAAAACAGCAAACCACCCAACTAAAAAGCAGCGAGTAAATAAAGCAATAGCTATTAAAAAAAAAAAAAAAAAGGAGTTTCTCTTGTCGAAAGTCCTGAATGAGTTTTTAAAATATCCAGCAAATATAAACAACCCAAACCACAAAACCAAACAAAAACAAAAAAATAAAACAAAAACAGCCTGAAAGGCTGCACGAAATTAGCGTACGGGCTACGCCCTACGATTGCACGAAATTAGCGTAGTGGTATCGACCTATTAAAAAATCCTAAAAAATCATAACAATCCTAAAAAATCAGTGTTCCATTACAAAAT
>DYNA01000021.1 GCA_020721325.1 Paludibacter propionicigenes | reverse complement strand
GGTTTCAATTCGGTGGGCATTCCCGTTGCCGGAATTACAACCGACTTAGACGGCGATTTGCGCCACGCAACACGCCCCGACATGGGAGCAGACGAATTTACACCCACCGCCCACAGTGGAAAATACGTTTGGCGCGGCTGGGATTCAGAAGATTGGGACACAGACCTCAACTGGCAATGCGAAGTTTCGCCGTCTTTTTCAACCATCGAATTGATTCAAATTTCCGCTTCGGGCAACAGAGCTTTTATTGACAGACCTTCGCCCTATACAACGGTAGTTTTGAACGAATTGCAAATTCTTGGAGATGCCGAAATGAGCCTTGCGGAAAATAATTCGCTTACGCTAAACGGAAATTTGACGGTAGCCGGAACTTTAAAACTCGAAAGCCCCAATAATTCCGGTGCAACGGCTACATTAATAGATAACGGCACAATTACTTACGAAGGTGCAGGAAAAATTGATGTAGAACGCTTCATTCCACGTGCAGAATGGCATTACGTTTCCATTCCCACAACCACCGAAAGCAGCGAATTGTTTACCACTTCGCCCAATGGCTGGAATCCAAATTTCTTAAAATACAGCGAATCCTATGACGGACCCGGCACAACCGATTGGAACGACTATGGCGAAGCTTGGCAATACGCTCACGGTGGAAACGGCAGCCCGCAAGTTCTCGTTCCCGGCGTAGGTTACGCCAATGCCGACAACGGTTACAAAACAGTTACCGCTTCAGGTTTTGTTAATAATGTTGATGTTAGCGTTCCTATTTATTTCACCGACAACGATTTAACTTCAAAAGACGGTTGGAATCTGTTCGGAAATCCATTTCCTTCGGCACTTGATTGGGACGAGGCTACTTGGGATAAATCGAGCATTGACAACACGGTTTACTACTGGAATCAAGATGCAAGTACTTCAAACTATGCTTATTACAACGGCACAGGCGGTTCACAAGGCGATGCAACCGCCCCGCTTACTTTAAATGGCGGTTCGCAGTACATTCCGGTAATGCAAGCATTTTTCGTACATGCAAAATCCACTGTTGGTGCTGGTGGCACAAACTTTACTTTGCCCAACGCCGCCCGCAAACACAGCACACAAACTTTCTGGAAAAAAGGAAGTTCAAAACATGCCAACTTGTTGAAAATAAACATAGAAAAAGACGGCATGACAGACGAAATGGCATTGCGTTTCCTCGAAAATGCTCAAAAAGAATTTGATAGCGACTTTGACGCTTACAAAATGTTGGCAGACGGCAGTGTACCGCAAATTTTTTCATACACACCGCAAAGTCTGAGTTTGGCTATCAATTCCATGCCGTTTTTCAACGAATATTTGGCAGTTCCGGTGGGTTTTAAAGCCAAAGAAGAAGGTTTGCACGCCATAAATATTTTAGAACTTTCGCGCAACGATTTGCCTTCCGATATTTACATTTATCTCGAAGACAAAGAGTTAGGCAAAATGACCGAAATAAATCAAGGCGACCAATATTCCTTCTACACCAAAGCCCAAGCCAACGGCGAGCGTTTTGTCATTCATTTTATGAAACAAATCCCTGAAATAGAAGGTTTTGAAACCAATGTATTTTCTTACGATAAAGAAGTAGTGGTAAATATTTTGACCAACGAAACCGATTTTAGCGGAAGCGTAAAAATTTACAATATGATAGGCGTTTTGGTAGAAAGTGCAGAAGTAAACAGTCAAACCATGCTTCGCATACCGATTAAAGAAGCCGGAATTTACATTGTAAATACCGACATCAACGGTCAAAAAGTAAGTAAAAAGGTATTTATAAAATAATTTTAAAATAAAAAACGTTCCAAAAAATTTTGGAACGTTTTTTTTTGAAAAAATATGTTCAGAGATTTACAACAAATTGAGAATGCAAAGATTTTAAATTCAGAAAATCAAATTGTTACAATTGGCAATTTGAATAAATATGCTGCAAAAATTCATTTGGATTTAATCGAATCATGCCAAGTTATTGCATCGGATTTAGGAGAAAAAGGGTTTAAAATAAATTTAAAAACTACTGATTTTCTGATTGTTACATCAAATAATTATATTTTTAATATTCAAAATTCATCAATTATTCGTTTTTCAAATTTACCGGAAATTGCATCGCTAAATGAAATTTTGGAAGAAACGGCGCAATATATTAAAAATCCTGCACCTACAAACAATATTGACCAGACACTTGCCTTTTATTTGCAAATTAAAATTCTTTTGAAAAATGCCGAAAAATATTTTGAAATCAACGATTTAAAAGACCAAGTTTATAAAGCAGCTTTATCAACCGATGCAATAGGAGATTTTTCAGTGTATGAATAATTTCAAATATTGATTCTGTTTATTGAAACGGATAAAATTTCAAGATTTGAAAATCAAAAATGAACTTTGTGATTTTTTTTTATTAATCTTGTTTTCATCAAAAAATAAAGTTATCATTATTTTTTTTTGAAATAAAAAAATAGGGTTTATTTTTTTTACAAAAATACAAAATAATGTTTAATGTTTAATGTTCAATGTTTTAACGATAAATGTTTTTATTTTTTGAAATTAATGAAAATATCATGCACCACGTAGAGACAACGCATGCGTTGTCTCTACAACCCAACAACGTACAGACAACGCATGCGTTGTCTCTACATTTCGTTAAAAAAAATAAATCTTTCGATTATTCTGTTTTAGCCAAAAGTTGCATTATTGTATCAATAAAACGATTTGCCGACTCAAACAATTCTTCTGCTTTTTGTAGGTTAATATCAAATACATCGTCGTAGTCGCTACTTTGTCTGTTTTCAAACATATCGTTAAATATTTCACCCATTTCCATACTCAAACGTTTGTTTACAATATAGTTTCGCCCAAGCATGGCTCTTACGCCATTGTGCGATTTGGCAACAATTCCATCGTGCAAAAACAATGCGATAACTACATAGAAACAAGCATAATAAAGCCTATTGACTGCCGATGTATAAAACCCGTTGGTAATAAGCAATTGTGCAGCCTGCAATGTTTCTTATGCCTTGTTAATTCTGTAATTGATTAAATCGTTTTTGTGATTGTGGCTTTGTATCATAATTCAATTCCTTCATTAAAAATGTTTTTATGCAACTCGGTTTCTTTGTAGGCATCGTTTTCCCACTGCTGAGCTGGTTTAATTAAAGTACTTATAATTTGTCCGGTTTCCCATTCAATTCTATACAGCGGATGCCGAATAGATTTTTCTATGTCCGTTGTTATCTTTTTAGTATCCAGCAGAATAAGAAAATCCCAGTCGGAGTTTTCGTTAGCCGTTTTACGAGCCTGCGACCCAAATAAAATTATTCGTGCATCGGGGCAAACATCGTTAATGCTCTGTTTGATGCGTTGTAAGAATTGGTCTTGTACCATAATTTATGTATCAAATATTGCTCTTTATTTCTTTTTGTCCTTTCAAGAACACATTATTCGGCAAACCTATAAACGAATGAATAACCATGATTTTAAAATTCTAAATTTCATTTTCCCACAAAAATACAAAATAATGTTGAATGTTCAATGTTTTAACGATAAATGTTTTTTGTTTTTTTTCAAAGCACCAAAGGTGCGATGATACATTAGCCCAGCCTGCAAGGGCTGGGAAAAAGTCGCAAACAAATAGTTAAAGCACCAAAGGTGCGAAATAAAAATTGTCAATTATCAATTATTCCGCACCTTTGGTGCTTTTATTCTTGGCGGTTTTCGTTGTACCCAGCCCTTGCAGGCTGGGCTATTGTATTTTGCACCTTTGGTGCTATAAAAAAAACAAAAAACATTTATCGTTAAAACATTCACCATTAATAAAAAGCACCAAAGGTGCGATTATACATTAGCCCAGCCTGCAAGGGCTGGGACAAGGGATAAAATAAGATATAAAACTGCAACACCGCGAAATAAAAATGTCAATTAATAATTAACAATTCATAATTACCAGATTGAAAGGTAGATTTGCGGTAAGCTAATCCTTTTTATAATCTTCTCTCCGCTCTTGGTTTTTGTACGCCTGCCAAATAACGCCGAATTGCTGCTCAAAATCTCCTGCGGGCGAAGGCGCGGGAGCCAATTTTAACTTTTTGTCGGGTGCTATCAAAAAATAAGTCGGATAGGCTTTAATCTGATAATCTTTTAGTATTTTTGAATATTCGTTTTTGGTTACTAATTGCCATTTGTAATTATGTTCATTGAAATATTTTATCGTTTCCGAAAAATCTTCATCTACCGAAACGGTGATAATATCGAAATATTCAGGGTATTTTTCGTGAAAAATTTTAAGCATATCCAATTCTTGTAAGCAAGTGTAAGACTTTAAATTACAGAATGTTAAATAAATAAATCGTTCTCCGTTGCTGCTCAAAGTAATTTCTCTGTTTTGGCTGTTTTTTAATTTAAAATCGGGTGCCGGAAAGTCGGGCAATAAAAAGTTAGAGCTGTTGAGAATATTTTTGGCAATCAACTTGCTTTCATCAATTTTTGAACGAACAATTATGCTGTCAAGTAGTTCTCTAACAGTCTCTTGCGGATATGCCCGCGCATGCAAACCGTCAAAAAGTCCTTTTAAAATAACTAATTCCACAAGGCTGTCATTTTCAAGTATTTTCCAATCGTGAACGGTCATTTTTACGGTCGCCACACTTTTTTTGTCCATAATATCAACCGGAATTTCTTTACCTTTTTCGGTTTTTGAATAAAGAACTAAAAAATTGGAGAAAATATTGTTAAACAGATACATATAGCCAATATTTTGATAAAGAACCGGCTTTTTGCCAAAAAATTTGGCTTGCATGCTTTCGTTGCTACGAATGTAAGCTAAGTGCCTGAGCGATGCGTATTTATACTCAATATAATCTAAAAAATAAGGATTTTTTATATCGGAATAAAGGCTATCAAAAATTTTAATTTGGCTTTCAACATCGGCATTGTAGCCCAATTTCAAAATTTTTACATAATTCTGATCCATATAAATGTTGTAACGTAAATTGAAATCGGCTATTAAATAGTTCAATTCCTTTTTGTTATGATTTTTTACACCAATAAAAAATTCATCTTCTCTAAAAAAAGGATTGATTTTGTCAGCTTCGGTTTTTTCGCGTTTACTGGGCAAAACAATTTCATATTGCGTGTTGGGTTCTAAAAAAATCAAACCTTGATATGCCCCTAAAATGACCGATGCCTGTATGCTTTTTTGTACCGGAAAACTTATTTCAAAATCTCCGTTTTCACTTACTTTGCAACTACCAAGTTCTATTTCAGTAAATGTGATTAAATCGGAATAATATTTGAAACTAAAAACATCGCCGGCGTAAGTGGGAGCGTGTCCGTAAATCTTAACGTTTTGCGAAAAAGAATTTTTATAAATAGCTGAAATAAAGAATATTATAAAAATAAGAATGATTTTTTTCATTATCAGTGAGTTTTAATATTTAAACATTTTGGGTTTACGAATAGTTTTTAATGGAAATAGCTTGGGTGCAAATTTTTTTGCGCCTTTGCGTGAAAAAATAGTTCAATAAAAATCAAAAGAGAGCCACTTTTTTAAAGAGAATAATCAAAATGTGTTCCGAAAAAGCAGAACATAAAAAATTATTTTAAATTCTCGCTAATGATATGACCATCAAGAAGTTGTATAATTCTTCCGGCTTTATCGGCATCGCTCAAAGAGTGCGTAACCATTATAATTGTCGTTCCGTTTTGGTTCATAAGAGTAAGTAAATTCATAATTTCTTCTCCGTTTGAGGAATCTAAATTTCCGGTAGGTTCATCGGCAAGAATAAGTTTCGGATTGCTCACAACGGCGCGCGCTATGGCAACTCTTTGTTGCTGACCACCAGATAGTTGTTGTGGAAAAACTTTAGCTTTGTGTGCCATTTTTGTTGCCACTAATGCTTGATTAATTTTTTCGGCTCGCTCTTGGGGTGAAAGATTTAAGTACAGCAGAGGCATTTCAATATTCTCATATACAGTGAGTTCCTCAATTAAATTAAAATTCTGAAATACAAATCCAATTTTACCCCTTCTTAATTTGCTGCGTTTTGTTTCCGAAAATTTGGAAACTTCTACGTTGTTAAAATAATATTTTCCTTCGTTTGCGGTATCAATCATACCGATGAGGTTCAAAAGTGTTGATTTTCCACACCCCGAAGGTCCCATAATGGCAACAAATTCTCCATCTTTAACTTCAAAATTCACATTGTTTAAAGCCAAAGTTTCTATTTCTTTGTTTTTGAATTTTTTTACAATATTTTCTAATCGTATCATTTTAATTTTTTTGTAAAAAAAATATTTTTTAAATTATAAAATATTATATTTTTTATTTATTTTTTTTAATAAAGTATATTTTTTTATCTTGAATATATTTTTTCAATAATCATATTAAAAAAAGTTTTTCCCTATTCTACTTTTATTAATCTTCCACCTTTATTATATTCAATTAGTTCGTTATCTAATAAAAATTGTATAATTTTAATGGTTTTTTCTTCATTTAATGCGACTTTGTTTACCACATTATCAATTGAAATTCCTTGAAAATCAATAAGTTCAAGAATTTCGGTTTTGTATTTGTTTAGTTCGAATCGAGAGAGTCCGGTTTCTGTTTTTTTTCTGCAAACATCACAATTTCCACATTCGGGCGCATTTTTTTGACCAAAATATTCTAAGAGAATTTTACTCCTGCAATTTTCACTGTTTGCATACTGAATGACGGCTTCTATTTTTTTTCTATATCGCTCTTTTCGTTCTTCATAAAATTCGCGCGAAATGATAAGCGTTTTTTCGTCTAATCTCTCTTCCAAAAATACAATTTGTGGTGCTTTTTTTTGTGGTATATAATTGATTATCTTGGAATTGCTAAGTTTTAATAAATATTGATAAACCACTTCACGCGTAGCATTTACATTTTTTGCCAAACGTTCTTCATCAATTTTTACATATTCGGAAAAAACTCCTTCGTAAGTCCTCAAAATCAGTTTAATAAAAGCATCAAAATGAGGGCTTGCCACTTGAAATTTGTATAAGTCGTTTCTGTCCACAATAAATTTTAATCGCGAAGGATTGTTAATTTCTTCGGTAAGTTCCAGATATGCTTCGTGTTGTAAAAATTTGATTGAAGTGAGAATGGTTACATAATTAAAATGGTAATTTTGAGCAAATTCCTCCAATTTAAAGTCAAAAGTCATGCCTTTTCCCGAACCTACCGGAAGTTGATAAAAATTGCAAAGTGCCTGATATACAGCTTTTATTGTTTCCCTTTCAGGAAAAGAAGTTGTAAAATTGCGTTGCAAATTTTGTCGGTCGCTATCGTTGTACAACAAAACGGCATAAGCAGTTTTTTCATCACGTCCGCCACGTCCGGCTTCTTGAAAATAGGCTTCGAGAGAGTCCGGAAGGTCGATATGAACCACAAAACGCACATCAGATTTGTCTATTCCCATTCCGAAAGCATTCGTTGAAACGATTACTTTGGTATATCCGCGCTTCCAAGCCTCTTGTTTCGTGTCTTTTTGGTCATTTGTTAGTCCGGCATGGAAATAATCGGCAGAAATTTGATTTTTTCTTAAAAATTGAGCTATTTCATACGTTTTTTTTCTACTTCGCACGTAAACTACGCCACTTGAGTTCTCTTTTTGAACAATCTGGAGAAGATATTTTAATTTATCTTCAACTGTTCTAACTATATAAATTAAATTTTTTCTTTCAAAACTTTTTTTGAAAACATTTTTTTCTTTAAACCCCAATTTATCTTGAATGTCATCAACCACTTCGGGAGTTGCCGTTGCAGTGAGAGCCAAAAAAGGCACATTAGGCACAATTTCTCTTAATAAATTGATTTTCAAGTATGAAGGTCTAAAATCATAGCCCCATTGTGAGATGCAATGCGATTCGTCAATGGCTATTAAATTGACTTTCATTTTTTTTACTCGCTCTATAAATATCTCTGTGCCAATGCGTTCTGGAGATATATAGAGAAATTTTACATTTCCGTAAATGCAATTATCTAAAGCAATGTCAATTTCGTTTTTAGTAAGCCCAGTATAAATAGCTAAAGCCTTGATTCCTTGTTTTTTAAGATTTTCAACTTGGTCTTTCATTAAAGCTATTAACGGGGTGATTACTAAGCAGATACCTTCGTTTGCCAGAGCAGGAACTTGGAAAATAATGGATTTTCCACCTCCGGTAGGTAACAGCCCTAAAGTATCTTTTTTTAGCTCATCTACCGATTTTATAATGTCTTCCTGAAGCGGTCTGAAAGTTGGATAGCCCCAGTATTTTTGTAATATGTCTGTATATTTGCTCAATTTATTTTGCCCTATTATTTATTTAGAAACTCTATTTTTTTATAATTTATTTTCCGTTTCCACAAAATTTATATTAAAACACGTTCCATTATCAATTTGCGACCTACATTCTATCGTACCTTTTAATTTTTGGGTAACCAAATTAAAAACAATGTGCAAACCCAGTCCGGTTCCGGTTTGTTTATTGGTTGTAAAAAATGGGTCAAATATCTGTTTCCGCACGTCATCACTCATACCCAAACCATTGTCGCAAAATGTAAATTTCAAATTTTCAGTCTCTTTGACTACAGAAATGGAAATTTTTCCGTTCAAAATATCTTTAAAAGCATGTTTTTCGGCGTTTATGCACATATTTGTAAGAATTTGGGCAAAAACTCCGGGTAAAGTGTAGATTTCCAATTCTTTATCAATTTGTAAATCTACTGAAATATTCTTTTTTTGCAATTTTGGGGTTAAACTTATCAAAACATCGCTAAAATACTGAAAAATATTGAATTTGCGTGGTTTTTCAACGGTTTGGTCAACCGAAACGAGTTTAAAGCTTTTAATTAATTCGGCAGTTCTCAGTAAATTGGTCAAAGTAAGCTTGCTCGATTCGTAAGTATTTTCAATGTATTTTAACAATTCTACTTTGCTGAATTTCTGCTCTTTAATATCAGAAATAATTTTTTCGGTTCTATTAACTATGCCTGAACTGGCTTGTACGCCAATTCCGATAGGCGTATTGAGTTCGTGCGCTACCCCCGCGACCAGATTACCCAATGATGCCATTTTTTTGGATTCAATGAGTTGATTCTGAGTAAATTTTAACTCATTAAGTGTTTTTTGAAGTTCCTCGCTTTTTTCTGAAATGAGTGCATTTGTGTTGGTGAGTTGTTTTTTTGTTTGAATTAATTTTTTTCGATTATAAATTAAAACTAACGATAATAAAAATAAAATAAATATTCCGGTAAAAACAAAAAAGATTATTAATGCTTGTTTTTTGTTTTCAATTTCTTTCAGCTTTAATTTAGCTCTTGTTTCAGCCGCCTGTTTTTGAACTTTTTCAGTTTCTTCTTTGTTTTTATTTACTTCGTAAAGGGCTCTGGCTTTGGATAATTCAACATTTTTTTCTGCTAAGCGCAGTGAATCTTCTATGGCTTTTGCTTTGCTTTTTAACAAAAAGGCTTCTTTATAATTTTTATTTTCAAAACTTAAAATACTTAGAAGCTCCAAACAGTTTTTTTCTAATACAATATACTTGCTTTTTTTTGCTATTTTTAAAGCTTTCTGGCTAATGGTATAGGCTCTTTGAAATTGTTTTCTATCAAAATATACTTTTGCAATAGAATATTGTGCGTAAGCTATATAGTGTGGATTGTTAAGTTCTTCTGACATTTTTAACGATTTGTTATAATAATCTATAGCTTTATCGTATTGCTTTGTTGCCAGATAAACATCTCCTAAAGTACGTGTTGCTAAGGCTACATTGCCCTGTTTTTGTAATTTTTCGTAATGATAAATAGCTGTTTCTAAGTTGTTTATTGCTTTAGTGTATTGTTTTAAATCTTTATAAGAATTTCCTAAATTCAGGTAAGAATCTGATATTCCTTCAGCATAATTATTTTTTTTAGAAATTTCAAGTGCTTCTTGGTAGATATTCAATGCTTTATCGTAATCTTGGTTGTATCTGAAAACGGTTGCAATATTGTTTGTTGCTTTTACAAATCGTTCGGAGCTGTTAATTTCTTTGGCTATTTTAATGGCTTCGTTTAGATACGAAAATGCTGTGGGATAACTATTTAAGTTTAAATAGATAGAACCTAAATTATTGTATTCCATGCTCAAATTGTAAAAATCCTTGAGTTCTTTTTTTATAGTCAATGATTTTTGGTAGTAAGGTTCAGCTTCAGAATATTGTCCTAATTTTAAAAGTGCTAAACCCACAGCGTTGTAACTATCACCGATTTTTTTTAAATTTTTCGCATTTAATCTTAAGTTAAGTGCTTTTAAGTGAAGTTCATGCGCTGTTTTATAGTCGTTTTGGCTACTAAAGTTACGCGCTTTTTCAAAATAAGCATCGGCTAAGGTTGTGTCATTTTTTAATTGAATTGAATACTCTATGGCATGGTCATAAAATTTTATAGCTTTTGCATAATTTCTATTAACTCTATAATATGCACCATGCGCTATGATATATAAAACTTCATAAGCTTTGTTTGTTTGCTTTTTTGTAATTTCATTGGCTAATTTTAAGTAAGTCAATGACTTAATAGTATCTTTCTTGGTATATAGTTCCGATAATTTTATATAAATGTAGAATTTTTCAGTAAATTTTGTCTCATTTTTTAATATGTAAATTAAACTATCGGTCGATTTTAATAATTTAACGTCTTGTTTGTTTTGAGAATAGCAAACAAATTGCGTAAAATTGAGCAAAGCTAAAAGGATAATTTTTATTGTAAAATGGATACTCTTTTTTTTCATTTGAAAGTGTGTAAATTATTTTATATAAATTTGTGCAAATAAATATTTATGTTATAATATTTTATTGTTTTTTATATTCAAAATCATTACTTTTTTTATTGTAAATATAATCATTTTTTTTTGTTTAAAATATTTTTTTATAAAAAAAATTAAAAAACTATTTCTATAAAACTAAAATAATTATTTTTGTTGCTTATTTTTTAGTTATAATTCGATACTTTTTTATTCTTAAAAATTATGTTAATAATCATTTCACCAGCTAAAACATTGGATTTTAGTGCATTAAATAAAAACAATTCTTATACAATTCCATGTTTTTTAGATTATTCCCAAAATTTAATTTCTATTTTGCGAAAGAAAAGCGTTGATGAGATAATCAAATTGATGAATGTCAGTTCTGGTTTAGCTCAATTGAATTTTGAGAGATTTCAATTATGGAACAAAAATTTTACACTTCAAAATGCCAAACAAGCATTGTTTGCATTTAAAGGTGAAGTGTATAGAGGAATTGATATACAGACATTTAGTCCAATTGAAATTGAAAATTCACAAAATTATCTACGTATTTTATCCGGTTTGTATGGCATATTACGCCCCTTTGATTTGATTCAGCCATATCGCCTTGAAATGGGAGTGAAATTAGAAAACGAAAATGGAAAAGATTTATATAAATTTTGGAGTAATTTGATTACAGAAAAATTAAATGAAACTCTTACTAAAATGAATAAAAAAACTTTGGTAAATTTGGCATCGGAAGAGTATTCTAAAGTGCTGAATTTTAAAAATGTAAGAAGCAATATAATTACTCCTATATTTAAAGAAGAAAAAAATGGAAAGTACCAAACAATTGCTGTTTTTGCAAAAAAAGCTCGTGGATTAATGACCCGATTTATTATTCAAAATCAATTAACCAATCCACAAGATTTAAAAGCTTTTGATGTTGCCGGATATTGTTTTGACGCCAATAATTCTACAGAAATTGAATATGTTTTTATTCGCTAATATTTAAAATCATAATTTTTTATAATTTATTTTGCTTAAATGGAAGAATTTATAATAGTACTGCGAAAACACTCTAACATTGGTTTCATACCCAAAGCTTACCTTGTAATTTTGGATAAAGATGAAGATTATCTACTTATAGTTCAAAGCATTAGACCTACGCATATAAAATCTTATGCAAGTAATTTTTCAGAGGCAGAAATAAAATTGATAAAATTAATTGATGAGTACAGTGATGTAAATTTGGTCAAAAAATTTGTACGCGATAAAAGGAAAATAACTCAAGCAAGTGATTTTTTTAATTCCATTGATACGGCTTATTTTGATTTGCACATTAAACCGTTTGTTGAAAGAAGAATCGTTCAAATTATTGATATATTGAGAGATAGCAAAATTAGGTTGTTTTATAAAACCGATGAGTTTTCCAATATTTATTTGAGCGAACAAATAAAACTTGAACCCGTTCCGGCAGAAACTGTTTTTAATATACGCAGAGAGCGAGATTTTACCAAGTATTTTTTATCCATTTTTCATGAAGGAACTGATATTTCGCTTTTTTCTAAAGAGGGAATTATTCTTTCAAATTCGCCCTGTCGTTTATTACTTGAAAAGCAACTGTTTTATTTTGAGGATATTGACGGAAAAAAATTACAACCTTTTTTCAATAAACAGTATTTAAAAATTGAGCAAAGAGCAGAAAAAAAGTGGTTTGATGTTTTTGTAAAACCGGCTTTAAAAAAATACAGAGTAAATACTTCCGGATTTGAGATAAAGAATTTGACACCTACTAAAAAAGCCAAATTAGTTATTCAAAAAGATATAAGTGGTAGAATTGTTTTAGTGTTACAGTTTTTGTATGATGATAGAATTTTTTATCCAAATCACTCAGGAAAAGATTTGGTATTTTTTATTGAAAAACAGACCAGTTTTTATTTTGAACGTTTAGCGCATGATTTGGACTGGGAAAACGAATGTTTACAAAAAGTTGATGGATTAGGTTTAAAAATTGATAGATTTGGAAATTTTATACCTGAAATATTTTCATCGGATGTCGATTTACAAAATTACGAAATTATTAATTGGATAAATCAGAATATCGAGAATATTAAAAATACCGGTTTAATTTTTGAACAAAACATTGATATTGAGCAATTTTATTTAGGTCGGTTTAATCTAAATTTAAAATATCACAATACCGGAAAAGATTGGTTCGATATTTTTGTAATCATTGAATTTGAAGGGTTTGAAATACCTTTTTATAAATTTAAGAAGCATATTTTATATAACAATAGAGAGTTTATTTTACCGAATCAAAAAATATTTATTTTACCGGAAGAGTGGTTAGTAAAGTATAAAAATTTATTGCAATTTGGAAAAGAAAACAATGATTTTATACAAATAAATAAATTCCATTTTGCTTTAGTAAATGAAATGGTAAATGATGCTAACGATAAGATATTAAATTCATTAATGCAACTTACTGATTTTAAACTTCCTGAATCTATAGAATTGCCACAGCAAGTCAATGCTACTTTGCGATTGTATCAAAAGGAGGGCTTTTATTGGATGGATTTGCTAAATAAACATAATTTTGGAGGGTGTTTGGCTGACGATATGGGGCTTGGTAAAACATTGCAAACCATTACTTTACTATCAAAAATTTATTCCAATTATTCAAATATTTCTAAAACATCTTTACAGCTTGATTTATTTGGAACTACAAAAATTTTGGAAAATAAACCGAATAATTTATCGGTTACACTAATAGTTATGCCGGTTTCGTTAATTATAAACTGGGAAAATGAATTTAAAAAATTCAATCCAACTTTAAGAATTTTACGCTTTTCGGGTTCTAATCGGACGAAGGAAATATCTGATTTTCAAAGATTTGATATTGTTTTAACCAGTTATGGAATTATTAGAAATGAATATGAATGGCTTCAAAATTATGAATTTCATTACATCATTCTTGATGAAAGCCAGTATGTAAAAAATTCACAATCAAAGACATATCAGGCTGTAATGGCATTAAAATCGAAACATAAATTGGTTTTAACAGGTACGCCAATTGAAAATTCTTTAACCGATTTGTGGTCTCAAATGAATTTTGTAAATACCGGTTTACTTGGTAATTTTAATTATTTTCTCGAGGAATTTGTAAAACCTATTGAAAAAGAGCATGATACTGTTAAACAAGAACAATTGCAGATACTTATCAAGCCTTTCATTTTAAGGCGCAAAAAAGAGCAAGTGGCTAAAGATTTACCACCTGTAAATGAGCAAGTTATATATTGTGAAATGTTAGATGAACAAGAAAAAATTTATGAACAAGAAAAGTCAAAAATTCGCAATGAAATTTTGTTAAATATTGAGAAAGATGGCATTGCAAAAGCTTCATTTTTAGCTATTCAGGGTTTAACTCGTTTAAGGCAAATTGCCAATCATCCGATTTTGATGGACAAGGAGATGAAAATGGATTCCGGAAAATTTGAAATCATTAAAACCAATATTGAAACTTTAATTTCTGAAAAACATAATGTATTGATATTTAGTTCTTTTGTAAAACATTTGAGTCTTTTAGAAGATTATTTTAAAGAGCAAAATTGGAATTATTCGCTTTTAACTGGCGAAATGAGTAAAGAAAACCGGCAAAAAGCTATTGATAATTTTCAGAATAATGCCGAAAATCGTTTATTTTTAATTTCTATAAAAGCCGGTGGAGTTGGCTTAAATTTAACGGCAGCCGATTACGTTTTTATCCTCGACCCTTGGTGGAATCCGGCGGTTGAATTGCAAGCCATTAATCGTGCGCATCGCATTGGGCAAGATAAAAATGTTTTTGTTTATCGTTTTATCAGTTTAAAGACTGTTGAACAGAAAATCAGACAGTTGCAAGAAGAAAAAGCGGCATTGGCAGAAATATTTATCAATTCGAATAATCCATTTTTAAATTTTGATAAAGAAAAATTAATTGAGTTTTTTGAATAAAATATTTTAATAAAAAATTATATTTTATAATTTAATTTTATAAGAAAATAATGGAAAAATCAGCTTTAAATATAAATAAAGGAATTGAACAACCCGATGTAATTAATAACAATTCGATACAACGTTTTTTGCAAAAAAAGCGACAAATTATGCCAGTTGAATATTATATTGATGGAATTTTGAATGGAAACCGTACAATTTTGAGTCAAGCCATTACTTTGGTTGAAAGTACAAATGTAGAGCATCAAAAAATAGCCCAGCAGATTATCGAAAAATGTTTGCCCTATGCCGGAAATTCTATCCGAGTTGGAATTACGGGCGTTCCGGGTGTAGGAAAAAGTTCATTTATTGAGACTTTGGGCAATTTTATTACACAAATTGGGCATAAATTAGCCGTTTTAGCCATTGACCCCAGTTCAGAACGTTCTAAAGGCAGTATTTTGGGCGATAAAACACGCATGGAAGTGCTTTCGCGCAATGCGGACGCTTTTATTCGCCCAACGCCCAGCACCGGTTCGCTGGGTGGAGTAGCCCGAAAAACGCGAGAAAGTATGATTTTATGCGAAGCTGCCGGTTTTAATGTTATTTTCATCGAAACCGTTGGAGTAGGGCAGTCTGAAACAACTGTGCATTCAATGGTCGATTTTTTCTTACTTTTAATGCTTGCCGGAGCAGGAGATGAACTGCAAGGCATAAAACGAGGAATTATGGAAATGGCTGATAGCATTGTAATTACAAAAGCCGACGGACAAAATATTGAAAAAGCAAATAGGGCTATGGCTGAATATCGAAACGCTTTGCATTTGTTTCCACCAACCGATTCGGGTTGGATTCCGAAGGTTTCAGCTTGTTCTTCTCTCGAAAATACCGGAATAGAACTTATTTGGCAAACGATAGATAGTTATTTTTCTCACATTAAAAATAACGGATTTTTATTCAAAAAAAGAAATGAACAATCAAAATTTTGGATGTATGAAACGATTAACAATAAGCTTTATCAAGATTTTTATGAAGATAAAATAAAGAAAAAAAGAATTAAAGAAATGGAGGAATTAGTTTTAGCTGGAAAAATGAGTTCATTTCAAGCTGCTCAGAAATTATTTGAGGATATTTAATATTTTTTAAGAAATAAATATTTTTGAAAAAAAATAATATATTTTTTTATGTAAAAATGATTTAACACTATTTTTTTAAAATAAAAAAAATTACTTTTTTCTATTTTTTTGTTTTTATTGGCTTTAAAATCAGTTATTTTTATTTTTCAGATACCAAGTTTTTATTTTTTATAAATGTGGAAAATCTTTTGTTTTTTTTGTATTTAAAATTCCGTTTTTTTAATTAATAATTTTCTTTGTTATTTTTTCTATTTATTTTTATTTTTAGTGAAACCTTATATAAGTAAATACGTTATACAAGTATTGTTTCATTAAAATTAGGTAAAAGAATGAAAAGAATAATTGTATTTACAATTTTGTTTGTTTTTGGTTATTTAAACGGAAAAACACAGGAAAATACAGGCTTTTATTGTGATATAAATGCCGCATTAATCAATCCTTCTTTGGTGAAAGGGCTTGACTTGAGTAATTCAAAATTAGAAACACTGCCGGCGGCTGTGGTCAAATTTTCTAATTTAGAATACTTAAATTTGTCTGGAAATCAGTTAAAAATAATTCCAAGTTATGTTTCGGAGCTTAAAAATTTAAAAGTTCTCGATATTAGTAAAATGCCTTATTTGAATCTTCAAGATGCGCTTGAAAAGTTAGTAAACCTGAAGTTTTTACAAAGATTACAAATTCAGGAAACCGGTCATTTGTTTGAAAAAGAAGAAAGTACTTCTCAAGTTATTTTGGTATCCTTTGAAATGAATAATACCCTTTAATTTATCTCGTTAAATTGTGTATAATCAAAGTTAAAGAATTGATTTATATTGAAATGTAAGCTATTTATTATTTAAGCAAAATTATATTATTTCTTAATTTTTATTTTTTTAGAACAAAATTATTTATTTGTGTATCAACTTGTTGTATAAATCAATATTCTATTTACAATATGAATGACATTTTTTATGTAAAATATTGAAAATCAATTGCCCTGACCTTTAGGTCGGGATAAATAAAAAGCAATGAATTTCAGGGCTTTAGCCCTTTGCATTTTGAAAAGTGTCGCACATATTGTATTTAATTTTATATTTTAAGGAATAAAAAAAATGCGTTCAATTTTTACCCTAATGATAAAAATTGAACGCATAAATTTATATTATATATTGGAATTAATGCCCTAAAAAAATATGCATTTCGATATAATAAAATGCAGCTCCTGATAAATAACCAAGAAGAGCTAACCAACTGATTTTCTTTAAGTACCAAATGAAATCAATTTTTTCTAAACCCATTGCAGCTACTCCGGCAGCCGAACCAATAATAAGTATGCTTCCGCCTGTTCCTGCACAATATGCTAAAAATTCCCAGAATGCTCCATCTATCATAAAATCAGCAAAATAGCCGGCAGTTTCTGCTTCGGCAATCGGGTACATTCCAATTGCACCTGCTACCAAAGGAACGTTATCAACAATAGAAGAAAGAATACCAATTGCCAAGTTTATAGCATAAATATTTCCTAAATTTTGGTCTAAAAATGAGGCTAAAATACCCAATTGACCGGCAGATTGAAGACTGGCTACTGCCAAAAGTATGCCTAAAAAGAAAAATACCGTTGGAACATCAACTTTTGTTAAAATTTTTATAACTGTCAGTTTTTTAGACACATCGGGAGCTTCAGTATTTGCATCATCTCCAATGGTTTTGATGGTTCCAACTCGCTTGCGCACATTGTGCCAGCGATGTAGAATTTCTGTTACTAACCATAAAGTTCCCAAACCCAGCAACATACCCAAATACGGTGGAAGATGCGTATAAGTTTTAAAAATCGGTACAAATAATAATGCAGAAACACCCAAAATTAAAATAAAGACTTGTTGTCTGTGTGATACAAGTTGCACAGTATCATCTATTTCCGGTCTTGTTACATGACCTTTCATAGTAAATGACAAAACGATTAAGGGAACAGTAATATTGATAAGACTCGGTATAAAAACTCCTGTAATAATCTTAGCAGCAGTAACTTGACCACCTATCCAGAGCATAATGGTGGTTACATCGCCTATTGGCGACCACGCACCACCCGCATTGGCAGCTAAAACAACCATACTTGCAAAAAACCATCGAGTTTGTTTATCATCAATGAGTTTTCGGAGCAATGCAACTAAAACGATGGTTGTAGTTAAATTATCTAAAACTGCCGACATAAAAAAGGTTAAAAAACTTAATATCCACAATAGTTTTACTTTTCCAGTTGCTTTAATCTTGTCTGTAAGTACTTTAAAACCTTGATGTTGGTCAATAATTTCAACAATGGTCATTGCGCCCAAAAGAAAAAATAAAATTTCGGCTATTTCGCCAAGATGTTCAAGCAATTGGTGATGACTGATAAATTCAACCATTCCTTCATGCGTATTTGCTGTTGGATTTTGCTCTAAATAACTTGCCCATGCCGAGCTTACGTACTTGCTTGCCGAATCGGTAAGCGAGAGAATATCCTCAACGCCAAGCATATAGACTACCCAAGTTAGCACTCCTATCAATAATGCCGATGCAGCTTTATCGACTCTAAGAGGATGTTCGAGTGCTATGGCAGCATAGCCCAAGACGAAAATCACAACCATTAATATAAACATAACTAATTGAATTTTAGTGAATAATACATTTATTTTGCTTTATTTTTTTATTCAGCAAATATAATTCTTTTTTTCAATTTTAAAAAAAGAATATTTTTTTATAAAAGTTTTTTTTATTTTTTTTATAAAAAGGGCAAAATTTGTTTATTAAAATACCTATTATTTTTATAAAAAAATATAAATAAATAATTTTATTGTATTTTTTTATGAAGGGTCAATATTTATTATTATTTTTAAATCTCTAAATTTCATTTCTGTTTTTAGACTTGTTATAAATTGGTTGATGATTGATTTTACTTTTGTATGCGATTTTACGCGTTCAATTTTGATTAAAATATTTTTTAGATAAAAATTTTGTATGCGATTAATGGGTGGAAATTCTGGACCTAAAATATTATCGTTAAATACGTTTTGCAAATGACGAGCAAGAACATTTGAAGCGATATTTAGATTTTCTAAGTTTTTGTGTTTCAGTGTAATAAGTATCAAACGGTAAAATGGTGGATACCTGTATCGTTCGCGCTCTCGAATTTGATTTTGATAAAAATTTTCATAGTCATTGGCTACAATTTGTTGAATAATAAAGTGTTCCGGTTCTGTCGTTTGAATAATTACAATTCCTTGTTCATCGCGCCTTCCTGCGCGTCCGCTCACTTGAGTTATCAATTGAAAACTCCG
The DNA here is from genome assembly GCA_020721325.1 of Paludibacter propionicigenes. Classification (GTDB taxonomy): domain Bacteria; phylum Bacteroidota; class Bacteroidia; order Bacteroidales; family JAIFNL01; genus JAIFNL01. The sequence goes on along the minus strand of DYNA01000021.1, from coordinate 19,131 downwards.
TTCATGCGCTCTAAAATCCGGAAAATTTAACAAATTATCTGCATTTAAAATACCAACTAAGTTTACATTATCAAAATCTAATCCTTTGGTAATCATTTGAGTACCAATTAATACATCAATTTGTTTGTTTTCAAATTTTTTGATGATATTCAAATAAGAATTTTTTGTGCGTGTGGTATCCCAATCCATTCTGTCTATTTTATAATCAGGGAAAAGTAAACTGATATCGCTTTCAATTTTTTCCGTTCCAAAACCTTGAGTTTGAAGAGCAGAATCGCCGCAAGCCAAGCATTTTGAAGGCATTGATACCGTAAAACCACAATAATGGCAAACCAATTTATTGGTAAATTTATAATAAGTCAAGCTCACATCGCAAAATTCACATTTTGGAATCCAACCGCAGGTGCTACATTCCAAATAGGGCGAAAATCCGCGCCTGTTCTGGAAAAGAATGGTTTGTTTGCCATTTTCCAGCGATATTTTCATTTTATCAATCAAAACATTTGAAAAATGACCTTTCATTTGTTTCATTTTTCTCATTTTCAGTACATTAACCACTAATATTTCAGGCATTTTTACATTTCCGAAGCGTTCAGAAAGTTTCACCAATTGGAAACGATTGGTTTGAGTATTGAAATAGCTTTCGATGGAAGGAGTGGCTGTGCCAAGTAAAACATTGGAATTGTGCATTTTAGCAAGAACCAAAGCAACATCTCGTGCATGATAACGGGGTGCGGGAGCGTTTTGTTTGTAATTGTTATCATGCTCTTCATCAACTATAATCAATCCTAAGTTACTGAAAGGCAAAAAGATAGCCGAACGAACTCCGATAATTATCGAATATTGATTTTTATTTATTCCCAATAAACTATTCCAAATTTCAACTCGTTCATTATCACTGTATTTAGAATGATATACACCTACTTTATTTCCGAAATTTATTTTTAATCGATTGATTATCTGAGCAGTTAATGCAATTTCAGGCAATAAATAAAGAACTTGTTTTCCTTCTTTTATGTATTTTTCGATAAGTTTTATATAAATTTCTGTTTTTCCACTCGAAGTTACCCCATGAAGTAGAACGGATTTATTCTTTTCAAAACTTTCAACAATTTGATTATAAGCGTATTCTTGCGCATCAGACAAAGCTTTGGGGCTTTGATTTTGGAGTTCTGAAAAATCCAAACGGTCTATTTCAACCTTTTTACTGACTAATATTTTTTTTTCCTCCAAACTTTTTAAAGTCCCTGCGCTAATTTCACTTTCTTTTAAAAGATATTCTTTTTTATAACTTTTTTTTTGATTTATAGAAAAATATTCAATTTTTTGCAAAAATTTCATAAAAAGTTCTAACTGTTTAGGCGTTTTTTCTAATTGCACGAAAACCGTTTGTAAATCGTCATTGTTTTGAATATTTTCATGTAAAAAAAGATGTGTTTCTGTTTTAGCTTTGAATTGATTTTCAAGATGTTCTTCAATTTCAATAACCCCCTTTTTTAATAAAGAGTGTACATAACGAATGGAAGTTTTTGTTTTTGTAATTTTATCTAAATCGCTAATTAATAGAGATTTAATTTTTAATTGTTGGATAATAATTTCTTCTTTTTCAGAAAAAATAATATTTTGTTCAATATCTTGATTTAGAGAGATTTTAGTTTCACTTTCTAATTTTAAACCCGCAGGTAAAGCTGCTCTGTAAACTTCTCCTAAACTGCACATGTAATACTGCGATAACCAACTCCAAAGTTCTAATTGATAGTTATTTACAATAGGATATGAATCCAAAACACCAATGATTTCTTTTACTTCGTAATGCAAAGGAGCTTGCTGATGAATTTTTGCAACAATACCGGAATAAATTTTCGATTTACCAAATGGAACTGTAACTCGTTTTCCAATAGTGCATTCTTTTTCCAAAATAAGTGGAATTTGATAAGTAAAAAGTTGCGGAACCGGAACTGGTATAATAATATCTGCAAACAAAATGTATTGATTTTTAATTGATTAGAAAATTTTTATTTTAATATTTTTTAATACAAAATTATAAAAAAAAGTGAGATAAATTAAGAAATATTACTTTTTTCAAAAGAAAATAAAAATTAATTCTTTTTGTTTAATAAATTTTATATTTTTACAAAAAAAAATGAACTTTAAATTTTAATATTTATGACTACATTTGAAAGTACTGTTAAAACTGTAAATTATTCAGATAAAACGATTTTCCAATTTCTTACAAATTTTAAGAATTATGAAAATTTACTTCCAGCCGATAAAATTTCTCATTTTACGGCTACCGATACCAATTTAAGTTTTTCGGTAAAACCATTAGGCAGGTTTTCATTAAAAATAGTTGCCCAAGAAGAATTTAAAAAAATCAAAATGCAAGGCGAAGCAAAAGTAAATTTTGATTTGTATGTTGATTTAATTCCTTTTACCGAACAAATTACGAAGTTGAAAGTAAAAATTGATGCCGATTTAAACCCTTTTGAAAAAATGATAGCTGCCAAACCTATTCAAAATCTGGTAGATACAATTGCAGAAAAGGCAGAAATAATAAAAATGGCTTAAATTTAGCTTTTTTTTAATAATGCTAACATTTTAATTATTAGGTATTTATTTGAAAAATTAAAACTATAATTTAGTGAAATTTATTTTTAAAGATAGTTTAGATTCTACAAATAATTTGGCACATGAATTGCTTGAAATAGGCGAAATAATTGAACCTACAGTAATTTTTAGTCATTTTCAAACTGTCGGAAAAGGGTATGCAAATAATTTTTGGGAAAGTGAAACCGGAAAAAATTTAACTTTTTCAATGGTTGTTTTTCCCCGATTTTTAGAATCGAATCATGTATTTTTTGTATCGATAGCTGTGTCATTGGCTTTAGCCGATTTTTTAGAGCAATATGTTGATAATGTGAAAATTAAATGGCCTAACGATATTTATGTTGGAAATTTTAAAATTGCTGGAATACTTATTGAAAATTCTGTTTTAGGAAATTTTTTAGAGCATTCAATTATTGGCATCGGATTAAATATTAATCAGGTTAAATTTAAAAGTCCTGCACCCAATCCGATTTCGTTGAGTCAATTAACGCAAAAAAATTACAATTTAAACGAACTTTTGTACGTTTTAGTTGAGAAAATTCAGCAAAAAATTATTGAATTAAAAACTCAAAATTTTGAATTATTGCTTCAAGAATATTGCTCTAAACTCTTCAGATACAATGAGTTTTGTATGTATAAATCGGAAAAGAGTACTTTTGAAGCGAAAATAATAAATGTAACGGAATATGGTTTTTTACAATTACAAAAGAAGTCGGGTGAAATAATGAAATTTACTTTTAAAGAAATTGAATTTTTAATTTGAATCAAAATTTTATAAAAAAAGATATATTTATGAAAAAAGTATTGTTTTTTATATTTATTTTTTTCGTTTTTTATGGAAAAATTTATTCTCAAGATGCGGAAGCTGAATTGAGAAAACAGAACATCAAAGAAAATCAGGACACGTTAAAATGGTTTGAAAAACTAACTTTTGGTGGTGGATTTAGCTTATCATTGGGAAGTTATACACATGTAAGTATTTCTCCCATAGTCGGTTACAGACCCGTACCTTTTGTTTTAGTTGGTATTGAGAGTAGATATGCTTATATAAAAGATAACTTAAATGGCTTTTCAAGCAATTATTATGGTGGTGGACCTTTTGTACGTTTAATCGTTTATAAAGGGATTTATGCCCAGGCGCAAGCGGAGTACGTTAATTATGATGCTATTTTATACAATAGCACAACTTCGCAGCGAATTTGGAGTTCTGCCTATTTAATAGGTGTGGGTTATCGGCAAGCTTTAAGCGAGCATTCATATTCCTATATATCAATACTTTGGGATATAAACGAAACAGCTACTTCGCTTTATACTTCGCCAATTATTCGTTTCGGATTTTTATTTTAATTAGTCGTAAATACAATTTAATTCATTGATTGTGAGTTTTTTATATCCAAATTTTTTATGGGCTTTACTGTTCGTAAGCATCCCCATAATTATTCATTTATTTAATTTTAGACGTTATAAAGTAGTCTATTTCAGCAATTTAAGTTATCTTAAAAACATAAAAAAAGAAACCAAGTCTAAGTCGCAATTAAAGCAATTATTGATTTTGCTTTCGCGAATTTTTGCTATTATTTTCTTGGTTTTAGCCTTTGCTCAGCCTTATAAACCTTCTAATAATCAGACAGATACTTCGCACAAAGCACAAGTTGCCATCTACATCGATAATTCTTTTAGCATGGACGCACAAGCCGAAGCAGGAAGTTTATTAGCAATGGCTCAAAACTCTGCTTTTCAGATACTTAAAGCATTTCCAAAGAATACCGATTTTTTTCTTATAACCAATGATTTTGATAATTTTCATCAAAACGCTTTCACCCACGAACGAATTTTTGATTTGATTACAGAATTAAAAACGACTGGTAAAGTGAAGAATTTATCTCAAATTTACACACGCGCCGATGATATTTTAAATCGAAATGTCAATTCTAAACTTAAAACTAACAAATATTTGTTTTTTATTTCCGATTTTCAAAAAAAAATTACCAATATTGATAATATTACAGAAAATAAACTTATTAGAACCTATTTTTTGCCTGTTTCGGCACAAAAAAATGATAATCTGGTTATTGATTCTGTCTATTTTGATGCTCCCGGACGCAAAATAGGACAGGTTGAAAATTTAAACATTCGATTGGCAAATCATTCTGCTCAAGATTATCAAAATATTTCTATTAAATTGAAAATTAATGATTTAGAAAAAGCAGTTACTACTTTTTCCATTTCTGCTCGTTCCGATTATACGGTACAACTTTCTTATACTAATCCTAATTCGGAAGTAATTAATGGCAAAGTTGAGATAACTGATTATCCTATCATTTTCGACAATACTTTTTATTTCAGTTATATGCTTTCGCAAAAAATTAATGTTTTGGAGCTTTATGAAACTACTGAAAATAAGTATCTTAGTGCTTTATTTTTGAACAATGAAAATATTAATCTTCAAAAAAGCGATGTATATAAAACCTCTATTTCAGAATTTCAGAATTATCATTTAATTGTTTTATCGTCTTTAAAACAGCTAAGCACCGGATTGTCAGATGCTTTGAATACTTTTGTTTCTTCCGGAGGTACTTTACTGATAATTCCTTCCTTTTTCTCTGATTTACATAGTTATAATACTTTTTTAGCTTCTATCCAGCAAGCACAATTGCTTTCAATAGATACTGTGAAAGTGCCTATTAAACAAGTAAATATGCAAAGCGAAATTTACAAAACTGCTTTCAAACAATTCAAATCCGATGTTAAATTGCCCGATATAAAAAAATATTACAAATTGAAAGATGATAAAAATACATTTCATCTACTTTCTTCTAAAAATAATTTGGTATTTTTAACTGAAACTTTTTTTAAACGTGGAAAATCCTATTTATTTGCTTTTGAACTAAGTCAAGAAACCGGCGGTTTTGTAAATCATAAGATTTTTGTTCCAACAATCTATAACATAGCACTTTATAGCCAAAATACAAACAAGATTTTTTATACTTTGGGAGAAGATAATTTAGTAGAAATAGCTGTGCCAATGACCGAAGATGTTGATGTTTTACATGTGCAGAATATTCAAAAAAACTATGACTTTATTCCACAAACCATTAAAAATTCTGCTTCAAATCTTTTGAAAATTGATTTTCATGACAATATACAAGTGGCTGATAATTACGTGATTAGTAATAAAACACAAATTTTTGGCACGGCTTCGTTCAATTACAATAGACAAGAATCAGTTATGGATTTTTACACCGAAGAGGAGTTAATGGAAATGGTGGAAAAATTTCAGGCAGAAAATTTTCAGGTATTTAAGTCAAACGAACAATTTATTGAAGAAACATTAAAAGAATTTTCGCATGGAAGTTTTTATTGGAAGTATTTTTTAATATTTGCTTTGATTTTCTTGGCGTTTGAAATCTTATTGGTACGCATTAAAAAACCTCAAAGTGTTTAGCAATGAGGTTTTTACCCTTAAATAAAAAGGTATAAATTTAAACCAACAAATTACTTAATATGGGCTAAATTTTGTAATTTTAATTTGTAAGCACAATTCAAACAATTTTGGGTTACACTTCATTTTTTTACTTTTAACACTTCGCCTATTGCTTTATCAAAACTTTCTCTTGGCAAAGCCCCTTGTGCCATCTGCGGAGGCTCATTCATAGGAATAAAAAGAAGCGAAGGAATGCTTGTGATTCCAAAAGCGGCTGCCACTTTGCGAGCTTGCTCGGTGTTTACCTTGTAAATAACCAATTTACTGCCATATTCTTTAGCAATATCATCTAAAATTGGAGCAACCATTTTGCACGGACGGCACCAATCGGCATAAAAATCGACAATTGCCGGTTTTTTTCCTTTATATTTCCATTTTTGTTCTTTATCGTAATCAAACACAAGCTGTTTGAACGTCTCGTCAGTTAAATGTACCGTTTTTTGTGTAAATCCTTTTACAAAAAAACTGGATATAAAAAGTATTAAAAATAATTTTTTCATCGATACCTTATTTATATATGTAAATATTTTCATTTTTATACTACAAAAAAAGCACCAAATTAGAAGGTGCTTTTTTTTATTATTCCCATTTTAAGAATTATTATATTTTTTTGTAATGTTTTTTAGAATATTTAAATTTTTGTAAAAAAAAATAGAAATATTATGTCGTTTTTTTTAATTTTATTAAAATTTAAAAAAATCTAAAAATACAGTTTAAAATATTGAAATTCAATGAATTAAAATGTTAATTATTCTACGTTAAAAACGTCTTTAATTGCTCTTTTAAAAGTATCTTTTGGCAAAGCTCCTACCGCCATTTGAGGTTGTCCGTCTTTGGGAACAAACAAAAGCGATGGAATGCTTTGAATACCAAACATTCCAGCTAAATTGCGTTCTGCTTCGGTATCAATTTTATAAACGTTTACTTTACCGGCGTATTCACTCGATAATTCTTCCAAAATGGGAGCTACCATTTTACATGGCTGACACCAATCTGCGTAAAAATCAATGATACAAGGCAATTCGCCTTCAAATTTCCAATCTTTATTTTCTTCGTAATTGAATACTTTTGATTTGAATGTTTCTTCTGTTAAGAACTCTACTTTTGCCATTTTTTTTTAAGATATTTAATTATTAAAATTTTGTATATTTTGGGTGGCTCAAAGTGGAGCCTCACAATGTTTTCGATTTTGGAAAGTCAAAGTTTGTACCAAAATTAAATTTTTATAAAAACTTTATTCTTTTAATTTTAAATTGTAACTTTGGCACGAAATTTTAAAAAATCAACATATTTAGATATTTTGTACTGACAAAATAACATGTTTTTTTATTAAAAAAAAGACTGAATGAAAATTGAATTGAAAGATAAAATTTTTAAGATATTATCGGAAATTGTTACAAATAATGATTTAGAAGCTTATGTAATAGGTGGTTACGTTAGAGATTTTTTTCTAAAACGTACATCGAAAGATATTGATGTAGTCGTTATTGGCAGTGGGATTGAGCTGGCTGAAAAAGTGGCAGACTTTTTAAAACTTAAAAATGGAGTAACTGTTTTTAGAAATTTTGGTACGGCAATGTTGCATTTTGGCGAGATTGAGCTTGAATTTATTGGTGCAAGAAAAGAATCTTACATGCGTACTTCGCGCAAGCCAATCGTTGAAGAAGGTAGTTTGCACGATGACCAAAATAGGCGCGATTTTACCATTAATGCCTTGGCTATCAGCTTACATAAAAAGAATTTTGGTGAGTTACTTGACCCCTTTGGCGGATTGGAAGCTCTTAAAAATAAGCGCATTGAAACACCATTAAACCCCGATATTACCTACTCTGACGACCCCTTGCGCATGTTTCGAGCCATTCGATTTGCTACGCAGTTGGATTTTTTTATTGAAAAAGAATCTTTTGAAGCCATAAAAAGGAACAAACATCGCATCGAAATTCTCTCGAAAGAGCGAATTGTTGAAGAATTGAACAAAATTATTGCTGCCGATAAACCTTCGCGCGGATTTTACATGCTTGATGAAGCCGGACTTTTGGAAATGATTTTGCCCGAACTCACTCATTTAAAAGGCACTGAGACCATCAACGGTATTTCGTACAAAGATAATTTCATTCATACTTTGATGGTTCTCGATAATATAAGTCTGAAAACCAACGATATATGGTTACGTTGGGCTGCAGTTTTTCACGATATTGGAAAACCAGCCAGTAAACGTTTTGTTGGAAATGCTTGGACTTTTCATTCGCACGACTTTATTGGCGAAAAAATGTTGCCACAAATTTTTGAGCGTATGAAATTTCCGCTCAATGAAAAATTAAAATTGGTCAAAAAGTTGGTACGCTTGCATTTACGCCCAATTGTGCTTGCCGAAAATCAAGTTACCGACTCGGCTATAAGGCGTTTGCTTTTCGATGCTGGAGACGATATTGACTCATTGATGCTTTTAGCGGAAGCCGATGTAACGACCAAAAATTATGAAAAATTTTCGCGTTTTATGACTAATTTTGCTTCGGTGCGTCAAAAATTGAAGGAAATTGAAGAGAAGGATTCGATTCGTAATTTTCAACCGCCTATCGATGGACAAGAAATTATACAAACTTTTCATATTCAGCCATCAAAGCCCGTTGGAATTATAAAAGATGCCATAAAAGATGCTATTCTCGATGGTCTAATTCCGAACGAAAAAGAGGCGGCACGAGCTTTTATGATACTAAAAGCCAAGGAGATAGGTTTAATTACTTGAATGAATTTAAAATTTTGACTTGTTTTTTTCTTTAAAAAAAGTATTTAAAAAAAAATAATTTAAAATTAGATTCAACTCATTTTTTTTTATTGAAAGAATGAAAAGTTTCTTGGTAAATTAGAATTCATTCATTAAATTGTGTTGCAAATTCAAAGTTTAAAACATTAAAAAAAAGAGAAAATAATTCAGAACAGACTAAAAATAAGGCTGTTCTGATTGTTAAATTATTTTTTATAATATTTTAAAGCTTCGGGCATGTACTCGTTCAATTCCTTAATTCGCGAGTCGTTTGAAGGATGTGTGGACATAAATTCCGGCACAGAAGCCCCGCCACTCAAGGCTTTCATTCGTTCCCAAAGTTTTGGAGCTTCGTGCGGGTCGTAGCCTGCCATTGCCATAAAAATCAAACCCAATTTATCGGCTTCCGTTTCGTGCAAACGACTGTATGGCAACATTGCACCATACTGAGTACCAATGGCATACGCCGTATGAAAAAGAGCTTGTGTTTCTTCGGGTTTCGTTTTAATGGCTTCCGATAGAGCAATGCCGCCAAGTTGTTGCACCAAACCTTGACTCATGCGTTCGCGTCCGTGGCTGGCAATGGCGTGAGCTACTTCATGTCCCATAACCACAGCAATTCCTGCTTCTTCCTTACAAATTGGCAGAATACCGGTATAAAAAGCCACTTTTCCACCCGGCATACACCAAGCATTAACTTGCTCACTTTCAATTAGATTGAACTCCCAACTGTAACCGGCAAGTTCGCTTGACAAATTATTGTCTTTCATGTATTGTTCCACAGCCGATTGAATGTTTTTACCAACTTTTTTTATCAGAGCCGTTTGCGTGGCATTGCTTGATAGTTTGCTTTCTTTCAAAACTTGTTGGTAATTGTCGAAACTCATCGGAATAATCTGAGAATTAGGCACTACCGCCAATTGTTTTCTACCTGTGATAGGCACCGTTGCGCACGAAACAAAAAATGCTGCAACCGTTAAAAAATAAAAAAATCTGTGCATATTAAATGAATTTTAGTGAATAAAAAATCTTATTTTCGCTTGTTTTGAAATTTTTTATATTTTTGTATTCAATTTTAAAAATATATTTTGCAAAATAAAATTATTTTTTTTGATTTATTATAAAAAATATACAGATATTCAATTTATTTTTATATTTTAATTTTTTATAAATAAATTAAATAAATAGATTCATTCTTTATTTAAAATTTTATCAAAACTAAAAATTAACTTTTAAAATTCAAAAAAAATAAAAAAGTTTTTGATGAAAAATGCGAAAAAAAAAGAAGTTGTTTGGATTACCGGTGCTTCCTCCGGAATAGGGAAAGGGCTTGTAATAGAATACTTTAAAGCCGGTTTTCGATTGCTCGTTTCAGCTCGAAACGAAGCGGCTTTGCTGGAATTGCAAAAAGAATTGAATGCTGAAAGTGCTGATTTTCAAATTATAACCTTCGATTTAGCAAATACACAAAACATTCAAGAAAAAGTGGATAAAGCCATGTCTTTTTTCAACCGAATTGATGTTTTGCTCAATGTTGGCGGATTGAGTCAACGGTCGTTAACGGTTGAAACGCCCATTGAAATTTATCGCCAAATAATGGAGGTAAACTTTTTTGGAACAGTGGCTTTAACCAATGCAGTTTTGGCTTATATGCTTAAACAAGGTGGCGGAACTATCTGTGGTACAAGCAGTATTGTTGGTAAATTCGGTTTTCCTTTGCGTTCGGCTTATTCGGCTTCAAAACATGCTTTGCATGGTTATTTTGAAACATTAAGAGCTGAAAATCAGAAAAATAACATAAAAGTATCGGTAATAATTCCCGGAAGGATAAATACAAATATTTCGGTCAATGCACTGACCAAAACCGGCTCTTCTCATGGAAAATTAGACGAAGGTCAGGCGAATGGAATGTCGGTTGAAAAGGCGTCAAAAATAATTTTTAAGGGAATTGAAAAGCATAAAACTGAAATTTTAGTAGGTGGAAAAGAGCTAATTATGGTTCATTTGAGGCGTTTTTTGCCAAAAATAGCTTATCGCATGGCTGCAAAAGTGAAGCCAACTTAAAAAAATGAAAATTTATTTTTTTTATATAAAAAGAAATTGCATTTTTGAATGATTTTTTAGAAAATAGTATTGTGTAAGTGCTTGAAATAAAGTGTTTTATGAAATTTCAATTAAGCTCTTGATTTTTAAATAATTAATAGCAAAAGTCGAAGATTTGTTTTTTTTAAAGTAATAAAAAAGTTTATTTTTTGTAATAAAAAGGAATAGAGAATTATCAAATTTAAGATGAGATTAAGAAAAATAAGTATAAAAAATTATAAAATATTCAGAGATTTTGAGTTGGATTTGACTGATGATGGTAAAACTCAAAATTTAATTGCCATTGCAGGTATAAATGGTAGTGGAAAAACTACGCTTTTAAGAGATATTATTTTTGAATTTTTTGCAAATCACAAAATAACGGGCAATATAAATATTGAGATTGAATTTTTAGATGAACGCACAAAAGAAATTAAAATATTAAGCCTTGACAGAGATGAATTAGACAATGCAAATAGTTATGGTACAGGAAGTTATATTGATTTAAAATTTCCCAAAACATATTATTTAAAAGCAGGTGAAATTAACCCAAAACAATCCAAAGAAATTATTTTAGAATTTATAGATAAATTGATTTATCAGCACGATAAAAAAAGCAGCGAAGCTTATGAAAATGTTCAAAAAATACTGCAAAATTTATTTTCCGATTTCGAAATGCAAATAAGTTTTAGCGGTATTGGTCAAAATAGAGAGGTTTATTTCAAAAATAGTGAACAAAAACAAATAAAAATTGAAGAATTATCGAGTGGCGAGCAAGAGTTGATAACGAAGTGTTTTTCATTGCATCTTGCAGAAATCAAAGACAGCATTATTTTGGTAGATGAACCCGAAGGTTCGATGCATCCGAACTGGCAAAATAGGATTGTGCATCTTTATCAAAAACTTGCTAATGAAAATAATAATCAGGTATTTTTAGCAACTCATTCACCTCATATTATTTCATCGGTAAAAAAAGAGCAAATTAGAGTTTTTGTAAAAGAAGATAATAAGATTAAAGCAATACATGAGTTTTCTGGTTCTTATGGTTGGCGAATAGATAAAATTTTACTTGAAATATTTAGAATGACCACTTTACGAACTCCTTGGGTTGAAAGCGAAATGAATATTTTGAAACAGCAAGTAGTGGATAACAAAATCAATAAAAATGAGTTCATAAGCAAGTTATCGTATTTGGAAAATATTTTAGGTTACGATGATATTGATTTAACCATGTTACGTTTTGAAAAAAAAATGCGGGAAAAACAAAATGAGGAAAATTGATAAAAAAGAACCAGATTTTTATAAGGAAATAATAAGAAAATATAAACCTGAAAAATGGAACGATATTCACAATAAAGCGGATATTCGATTTTATATGCTTTCAGATGAACAGAACTTTCAGTGTGCATATACAGAGTTGCGAATTGAACCTGAAACATCACATATCGACCATTATATTAAGCAATCTTTTATTTTAAATGATTTTCAGCTCTGTAACTATTTTTACTTGGGAAAATTTATTTACATCATGCAATAGTGAGTTTTATGGTGCAAAATATAAAGATAAACACATAAAAACAATGGATTATAAAATGTTGATTAATCCAAATTTTGAGGATTCGAGTAAGCATTTTATTTATTCTTGGTTTGGTGAAATCATTGTTAATGAAGATGATATAAAAGGAAGAAATACTTTAAAATTATTTAATTTGAATGATAGTGCTTTAGTGGAACAACGTAAAATTGTAGCATTTCAGGTAAAAATAATGTATAATCAGTTTTCTTTAGATGAATTGATTACAATTATTGGAAAATTTGAAAGCATGATTTGTTATTTATATAACCAATTGAATAAGAATTAAATAATGCGATTCTAAAAAATAATGTGAAATTTAAAATTTGTTTTTATATAATTAAAAAAAAGAGAATAAAAAAGTGTTAAACGAATGGATTTTTTTTTTTAGAAATATCTAAAAACTTTTTTAACTTTTTATGTATTAGAAATTTGAAAACGAACTATTTATTAAAAAATAAAAACTACATATAAAAATGGGAAAAATAATAATTAGTGGCATACAACAAATTGGTGTAGGTGTTCCGAATGTGAAGGAAGCTTTTACATGGTACAGAAAGAAATTTGGTATGGACATTCCGGTTTTTGACGACCCCGGCACGGCTGCCGACATGCTTCCGTACACGGGCGGAGTACCGCAGGAACGCCATGCTATTTTGGCTATCAATATGCAAGGCGGAGGCGGTTTTGAGATTTGGCAATATACAAGTCGCACGCCCGAAGCCCCAAAATTTGATGTGCAAATAGGCGATTTAGGCTTTTTTGCTGCCAAAATGAAAGCCCGCGATGTGTTTGCGGCTTATGATTTTTTCAAGGATAACGATGTAGAAGTTTTGGGTAATTTGTCCGAAGCACCTGACGGTTCGATGCACTTTTATGTAAAAGATGCTTATGCAAATGTGTTTGAAATAGTGCAAGGTGATGTATTTTTTACAAAAACTGATGCTGCAACTGCCGGACCAAATGGTTTTGTAGTGGGAGTGAGCAATATTGAGAAGTCTTATGAGTTTTATAGCCGTATTTTGGGTTACGACCGTGTAGTTTACGATAAAACCGACCATTTTGAAGACTTAAAAGTGCTTTTAGGTGGCGAAAAAAAGTTTAGAAGAGTCCTTTTGAAGCATTCTGAGGAGCGAAAAGGACCTTTTAGCCACATGTTTGGACCTACTCAAGTGGAATTGGTTCACGTTTTGGACAGAAAACCTAAAAAAATCTATGAAAATCGTTTTTGGGGCGATTTGGGTTTTATTCACGTGTGTTTTGATGTGATTGGAATGAAGGAATTGCGCAAACAGTGTGCTTTGCTTGGGCATCCGTTTACAACCGGTTCGGGCGACAGCTTCGATATGGGCGAGGCAGCGGGCGAATTTGCTTACATCGAAGACCCTGATGGAGCATTAATTGAGTTTGTAGAAACCCATAAAGTTCCAATTGCAAAAAAATTAAACTGGTATTTAAACTTAAAAAAACGCGACCCAGAAAAACCTCTTCCCAATTGGATGATTAAAGCTTTGGCTTTGAACAGAGTAAAAGATTAGGTTGTAAACTATTGTAAAACAGTTATTTAGATTTTATTTTTGTATAAATGAATAAATTATTTTTAATAAAAAGTATAGTTGCAATTTTTTTATTTGCAACTATCTTTTCGTGCAATCAGCTTACCGGTTCCGATGTAAAAGAAGAAAGAGATAGTTTAAAAAAGCTGGCAGATACTATCAATTTGGCAAATTACGACCGTTATTATAACGATGTTGCACGTTTCTATGCCGGAGTTAAACAATTGGAAGGCAGTACTTTGCAAGTAATGGATACCAATGTGGCTTGGCAGAGGCATCACAGAGATTTTACTCTTTTTTATGATAGCATAGAACGCACTTGGTTTCCACCCATCATAAAGTTCAGAAACAAAGAACTTTACGAAGTAAACGAGGAGATTAAAACGTTGTATTATCCTTTTAGTGGCCCGGATTTTGTTCATGCCGATTTATTTTTTCCAAATGCCGAAAATATTATTATGATTGGTTTGGAAAGAGTGGGAGAGGTGCCAAAATTGGAGGCATTGTCTGATGCGCGTATGGACAAATTTTTTAAAGCAGTTCGTATCTCTCTCGATTCAATCTTTACTTTTGGCTATTTTATGACCAATGATATGAATAAAGATTTTTCCAGAAGTCTGGAATTGAGAGGTTTAACTCCTATTTTGATGCTTTTTATGAGCAAAGCCGGTTACACTGTGCTTGATGTAGATAAAATTACAATAAACAAATCGGGTGATATTGAAACAGTTACAGAAAAAAGCAAATGGATTGACCAGCCTTTTGATACTTTTATAGCTGGAGTAAAGATAAAATATTATATGCCGGGTAATAATAAAATAAGACATGTTTATTATTTTTCGCACGATGTTTCGAGCAAAAACATTCAAAAAACACCGGAAATGATTACTTGGTTGAATAAACAAGAAATCAATGTAACTTTCTTAAAAGCAGCATCTTATCTAATGGGGTCGTTTACCGAAATGCGAAATGTGGCTTTAACAAAAACCAAATATCTTTTTCAATCCGACTCCGGAATACCTATTCGCTATTTGAGCAATACCGATTGGGATTTTAAGTATTACGGAAAATATAAACGTACAATTGGTGTTTTTAAATGGGCTTTTCAGCCAAAATTGAAAGAGATTTACGACAAAGGGGAAAATGTTACTCCTCTGGAATTTGGAATTTGTTACGGATTTCGATACAATGAATCGAATTTGATGTTAGGTAAAAAGAAATAAATTTTTATGAAAAATAAGTAAATAACAGTAAAATTATAAAAAATGATGAAAAAAAATGCACTATTAATGTGGCTTATATTATTTTTAGCTATAAGCATAAGTTGCACTAATAATACTGAAAAGCAAGGTGAAGAAAATGATTCGCTTACTCAAAGCGAAAAAGTTGGAATAGATTTAAGTAAATACGATCGTTTTTACAACGATGCAGCTCGCCTTTTGGCAGGAATGCCTGCGGAAAAAGGAAGTCTTCTTATTAATTTGGATACCAATAGTTTATGGAAAGAGCATCAAGAAAAATTTGGAAGTTTTTTCAAAAATGTATTGACAGAAAAATATCCGAAAGTGTATGAATTTCAAGAGAAAAATCTAAAAACCGTAAATGACAGCTTGCAGACACTTTTTTATCCGTTTAGTGGACCGGATTTTATTTATGCAAATATTTTCTTTCCAAATGCTAAAAAAACAATAATGCTTGGTTTAGAGCCTGTTGGTAATGTTCCAAATCCGGCAAATATGAAAGATTCGGAACGTTTACTTAAATTTTTTAAAGCCATTGATATTGCAATGGATTCAATTTTTCGCTTGGGCTATTTTATGACTTATGAAATGGGTCGCGACTTTAATAGAGTGGTGGAACTTAATGGTACAGTGCCAATTATCTCAATTTTTATGGTTCAAACCGGTCATCGAATTTTGAATATTGAGCGTGTTACTATCAATTCGGAAGGTGAGTTGGTTGACTCGATTGCTGGCATGCAAGACCTTGATAGTCCGAAAGATGAATATATTTCGGGTGGAAAAATTACCTATATGCGCGAGGGTGATTTAGAACCTCGCGAGCTTTTGTATTTTTCGCATGATGTTTCTCCTTCACATTTGGAAAAAACTCCCGGATTTATGAAATATTTAAATTCGCAAGATATTGATGTAACTTTCTTAAAAGCAGCATCTTACTTAATGGGCTGGATGGATCCGCTACGTAATTATGCACTCGAAAAATCAGATTATGTTTTTCAAGATGATTCTGGCATTCCTTACCGTTTTTTTGATAAAAATACGTGGGATTTTGAATTTTGGGGAAAATACCAAAGAACTTTAAAAGTATTTAAACCGAATTTTCAATCGGATTTGCAAAAGATTTATAGCACTGATTCGTTGGTAAAACCACTTGACTTTGGAATAGGTTATGGAATAAGGATAAATCAATCGAATTTAATGTTGGCAAAGCGAAAAAAATAATTTGGTATTATTAAAATTTATTTGTATAACCGAAATGGATTTTAGCATTTTTAATTTGAATGTTAAAATCCATTTCTTTTCCCAGAGCATACGCTATAGAGAAAATACCGGCTTTTGTTTCAAGTTTTATTCCCGCTCCAAAGCCTAATGGATTGTCTTTTAATGCTTTATAAGTATAGTTAATTTGGTTATAAAAAAAATAAAAACTGGAATAGGTATCGAAAATATATTTTAATTCAAAATTATAACCCCAATATTTTTGTGCCAAAATACTTTCTTCATCAAAACCCTTTAATGAATTTAATCCACCTAATTTAAAAATTTCGTTTTCTGCTAAATAATTGCTTTTTATTAATCCTGCAACTATTTGAGAAGAAAATGAAAAATTTTTTAAGAATGGAAAATATCCGGTAAATTCACCCAGTAGATTGGAGTGTAAAATTGTTGAATCGCTTTCAAGTTTTTTTTGTCCAGATGCCCATTCTGCTTTTAAAAGCCAACCTTTTCGGGGGTTGGTTGGAAAGTCTAAACTGGAATAATAAATGCCTGTACCAAAGCTATTTATGTTGTTTTGGGAATAGTTTTGAGTGTTTGTTTGCTCTGAATTTAAAATAGACGAGCCTTGTTTTTGGAAAAACAATTTAATGTAATTGTTTGATTTATAGTAATATTGAAGTCCCATTTTGAGATTGTATTGCAGTAAAGTTGTATCTTGCTTTTTAATTCCCAACTGAGTGTGAAAACCAAAAGGCTGGTTAAATACATAAGGCAATTGGAATTGAAGATTTAATTTCTGAGATAAATTATTGTATTTCTGCCAGTTAAAAGCCCATGTATCAGCTCTTCCAAATAAATTTTCTAAAAAAAGTTCAATATCTCCAGTGAAGGAAAAGTTTTCAAATTCATTTTTAGCAGGTAAAATACCCAAAATACCTGAAAATTTATTAGTGTTATTTTTTTCGGTGTATAGAAAAATATCGGCAGTCGATTGATAAAATTCAACCTCTGGAGGTCGGAGCAGTTTTAAAAATTCTAATTGATTTAATTTGTTTTCAATTTCTTTAAATTTTTTTTCAGAATATTTCTGATTTTTTATTATTTGCAAATAATTTGCTAAAAAAATATTTGATATTTTAAAATTATTATAAATTTTTAGAGAATCAAACGTTATTAAATTTTTTTTATCTATATCTAATTTTACCGAAATATTTTTTATAGAATCTACTAAATAATTAATTTTAACAGTTGCAAAAGGAAAACCATTATTTTCATAAAATTGAATAATCTTTTCTATATTTTTAGGGATTTGATAATAATTATAAAAATTCTTTTTTTTTTCTTTTTTTAGTTTAATATCATGAATGTCAGTAGATAATGAATATTCAAGTTTTGAAAAAAAGAGTTTTTCCGAATAAAAAAGATATACTTTTATATAAGTAGAATCGAATCGAATCGAATCAATATTAGTTGATAAATAACCTTTAAGTATTTGATTATTAATGAATTTATCAAGTTCCTTAATCGCCGAAATTGAATCAAAAGCAGATGAAGTAAGTTTACGAATATTTTTTTCGGGTATTGGTGCATTAGAAGTTGGAAAAAGCAGAATTTGATATTTTTTTTGAGAATGTGCAGAATTAATGGCGAAAAAAAGCAATAATAAAGGAATAAATATTCTATTTTTTTTTAAAATAAAAGAAATATCGGCTTGCCATTTTGTAAGCACGATATTTCTTAAAAAAAAATTAGAAAAAAAAGTTCTATATTTTGTTTGTAATCTTCTCAATTTCATCTTTATAGGCAATTGCATTTTCAAAATTTGCATCGTTGCCGTATTGTTGTTTTAATTTGTGAAGTTCGTCAAAATAAGTTTCTTGATGAGCAAATTCATTGTTAATTTCGTCCAAAGTATATTCGTCTTTGTAAACATCGCCCAATCCAGTTGTGTTGTTGTTCATTTCTTGCAGTCTTTCTTGATGTTTTTCCATTTCGGCATTGCGTTTATTTCGTGCAAGCATGGCATCAAATTTTTGTTTTGTTTTTTTATGCTCGTTGTAAAGTTTCTCAAAAAGAAGCACTTGCGCTTTTTGCAATTCGATTTGATTTAAATAACCTTTTACAATATTTTCGCATTTTTCAAACACATCTTCCGGCAATTTTTGCCCGTGTTCTGCTTTAATCTTCTCATAATCAGCGAAAGCGGTTTGCTTATATTTATCCCTATAAAAAGATAAATGTGCATTTGGAAAAAACTCGGCATAATTATTAATAATGGCATCGGCAGCCCAAGTTTCAATGGTTTTTACCATTTTTTCGGCTTCGCGCTTGTCTTGCTCCGATTTTTGCAAGGCTGATTGAATTTTTTGCCCTAACTCAATGGTTGGGTCTTCGTCTTCTTTATCTTTTTTAAATAGATTCCAAATCATTTTATAATGTTTTTTTAATTCATATTTATCTGTAAATAAGATATTTAATATTAAATTTGTTTTAATTAAAAAATGTAAATTTAATTTTATGCAAATTTGTTTTACTAAAAACTTTTTTTTAATTACAATATGTACGACAAAAATTTGTAGAATAAAAAAATAAGGTTATAATTGTGT
>DYNA01000001.1:84221-113610 GCA_020721325.1 Paludibacter propionicigenes | reverse complement strand
ATAAAAAACAATCAGATAGTCAAGTAGTTATAAGTTCGTAAAGTAGAATTAGATATGAATATGAAAACCAAAATCCTGAAAATCAATATCATGGCTATCATCTTGTTTTACAAAAAACTTATGAAAGAGATGAAAATGAAGTGAATAAAATTCCAAAAAAAATAATACAAATATTAAACTACCGAAAAAGTTTGAACAAAGAACAATAATTTTTCAAAAAAAAGAACTTGTAAAACCGATAAAATTTTAGTAATTTTGCAATTTCTTATCTTATAAAAAAGATTATACAAAAATTTTGAAAAAAATAAATTAAAAAATTTCAAATAAAAAAATGGCAAAAGGATTAACAAGCCGTGCGGAAAATTATTCGCAATGGTACAACGAATTGGTAATAAAAGCCGACTTAGCCGAAAACTCGGCGGTGCGCGGTTGCATGGTCATAAAACCCTATGGATACGCCATTTGGGAAAAAATGCAAGCCGTTCTCGATAAAATGTTTAAAGAAACCGGACACGAAAATGCTTATTTTCCGCTTTTTATACCCAAATCTTTTTTTAGCAAAGAGGCAAGCCATGTGGAAGGTTTTGCAAAAGAATGTGCCGTTGTAACGCACTATCGTTTGAAAAACGACGAAAACGGAAAAGGCATCATCGTTGACCCCGAAGCCAAGCTGGAAGAAGAACTCATCATTCGCCCGACTTCAGAAACCATCATTTGGAATACGTACAAAAACTGGATACAATCCTATCGCGATTTACCCATTTTGCTCAATCAATGGGCAAATGTAGTGCGTTGGGAGATGCGTACACGCCTGTTTTTGCGCACTGCCGAATTTTTGTGGCAAGAAGGACACACCGCACACGCCACTCAAACCGAAGCAATTATTGAAACAAAAAAAATGGTAAATGTGTATGCTACTTTTGCCGAAAAATATATGGCGTTGCCGGTTCATATAGGCACAAAAAGCGAAAGCGAACGTTTTGCCGGAGCTTTGGAAACCTATTCCATTGAAGCCCTTATGCAAGACGGAAAAGCCTTACAAGCAGGCACTTCGCACTTTTTGGGACAGAATTTTGCCAAAGCCTTTGATGTAAAATTTGCCTCGAAAGAAGAAAACAAATTGGAATACGTTTGGGCAACTTCGTGGGGAGTTTCCACCCGATTAATCGGCGGTTTGATAATGGCACATTCAGACGATAAAGGTTTGGTGTTACCTCCAAAACTCGCTCCATATCAGGTCATTATCGTTCCTATTTACAAAGGAGAACAAGAACTTGCAAAAATTTCGGAAAAAGTAGAAGAAATGATGCAAAAGCTTAGAAACATTGACATTTCAGTAAAATACGATAACCGCGACAGTCAAAAACCAGGTTGGAAGTTTGCCGAATACGAACTCAAAGGCGTACCCGTGCGAATTGCCATAGGACCGCGCGATTTGGAAAACGGAACCGCCGAAGTAGCTCGCCGAGACGAACTTACAAAAGAAATTGTAAATATAGAAGGAATTGAAAATTACATCAAAAACCTGCTCGACCAAATACAAGAAAATATTTTCCAAAAAGCTTTAAAATACAGAGAACAGCACACTACAAAAGTAGATTCGTATGAAGAATTTAAAGAAATTTTAGAAAATAAAGGCGGATTTGTACTTGCCCACTGGGACGGCACAAAAGAAACCGAAGAGCGCATCAAAAATGAAACAAAAGCCACCATTCGCAACATTCCCGAATATTTGCCTTTGGAAGATGGTGTGGATATGCTTACCGGAAAACCTTCCAAAGGAAGAGTTTTATTTGCAAAATCTTATTAATTTTTCATTTACATAAAATAAAAAGTAGTGAGGTATTTTATTTCACTGCTTTTCTTTTTTTACAAAAAAAAGAAAAATAAAGCAAAAAGATGTATTATTTTTTGTATATTTGTAAAAAAGAAATATTTTTACAAAACAAGTATAAATAGCTAATAATGAATGATAAAGAACAAAAAATACTCGAAACTTTAAAAACAAAATCACTAACCAAACAAAATTTATTTGGCTTAATGAAACAAACTTTTGAGCGTTTGAAAGAACTACTAAACGAACGCGCCGACCTTTTCAATAAGCAACTGCTCGACTTCGACAAACGATTGCTTTTAGAAGTAAAAGAGCGCGGTCCGTTTGAAATGGAAGTTAAAATAGCAGGCGATATTTTAATTTTTCAGATGCACACCAACGTTTTTCAGTTTTACAGGTCGCATCATGTTTGGCAAACTTCATATTTAAGAAACAATATATTAGCAAGTTACGCAGGCATGATAAATGTTTTTAACTTTTTAGCCGACTCATTTACTTACAAACGAACCGAAGATTTGGGCTATTTGATAGCACGAATTTTTGTAAACAAAGACAAACATTTTTTTGTGGAAGGCAAGCGACAACTGGGCATGATGTATAATAATTTCGGTGAACGAACCATTGACGACAACGCTTTGCGCGAAATCATTGACACTGCCATTTTGTATTCGCTCGAATTTGACCTTTTAGTGCCTTTGTACGACGAAATGAAAATTATTTCTGTTTCGCAAATTGAACAAAATCTCGAAAATTCCAAAATTATAAAAACCGGAAAACGTTTAGGTTTTCAATTTTATGCCGACGATGCAACCAATTTGTAAATTAGAAAATTTAGAAAATGCCCATAATAACACTTACAACTGATTGGAATAAAGGTGATTACTACACTGCAGCCGTCAAAGGTGCTTTACTGGCTAAAGTTCCTAATGCTCACATTATTGATTTATCGCACGAAATACGAAAATTTCAATCTGCACATGCCGCCTTACTTTTAAAAAGCAGTTTTCGATTTTTCCCGGATAATACCATTCATATTATTGGTGTAAATACTGAAAGTACTGAAGAACAGCCATTTGTAGTTTGTAAAATTGAAAATCAATTCTTCTTGGGAACAGATAATGGGCAATTTAGCTTAATTTCAGAACGTAAACCCGAATTGATTATTAAAGTAGAACCGGAAAAATTTAATTTACAATATCAAACTTTTCCGGTATTACACCTTTATATTAATGTAGTTGAAAAAATAGTGTTAAACTCTGATATTCAATTACTTGGCAGTAAAAAAGATAAAATTAACCAACAAATTGAATTTCAACCCGCAATAGATGATAATTCTATAAATGGACGCATTATTTACATCGATTCGTATGGAAATGGATTTACAAATATTTCACGCGATTTATTTGAAAGAGTTGGAAAAGAACGAAAATTTGAAATTTGGGTTAAAACCCGAAAAAATAAGATTGAAAAAATTTCTACTTCCTATAATCAAGTCAGCGGAGGCGATTTGATTGCAATTTTTAACTCCCTACAATTATTAGAAATAGCTATCAATCAAGGAAATGCAGCCGATTTATTAGATTTAAAAGATTCGGAAACAAATGTAATTATTAAATTTAAACATATTATTTAATTTTTTTAAATACCCGTTTTTTTTAAAGCTTAATTTTGCTTTTTTTTATTTTTTTAAAGAAATAGCAAAATTAAGCTTTTATTTAAAACCTGATTTATCAAATTTTTACCATTTCAAACAATCCATTGATTTGAAATTTCTATTTATACAAAATTTTCAATTTCGCACCTAAGTCATTGGCTTTCAGAGTACTTTTTAATTGATAATTTCTGGCTTCTTCATTTTCAAAAATAGGTTTTGAAGCTTTCAAATTGGTTGTATGATACTCAATATAAGGCGCATCGGTTTGGTTTACCAGAAGTGATTGAGATACAGTTAATAAATTATTCTCACCGTATTGCTCAGCTACAACTTCATCAGCAATAATGCTTTTTGTTAAATTAAATTTCATTACTTGCAATTTTACAGCCGAATTTCGATTGCCGGAAAATGTAAGGTTAGAAAAAGTATTTTCCGGCGAATAATAGGCACGCAAACCTATGTAATTATTTGTTATCAAATTATTTAGAACTTTAGGTTTTGCCCCATGACCTACACTAATTCCGTAAAAACAATTATCAACAATATTTCCCTCAAAAACAGGTTCGGAATTATAAGTACAAATTAAACCGGCATTTGAAGTGTTTTCTTTTATTATCGAATTACGAACTGCACCATCGGCATTGCAAAATGTTACTGAACCCTCTGCGCTCATGCCGTCTTCTATGATATAATTGATGTAATGTGCATGTTCTATTATACAGTAATCCAATAAGTTATCTGATTGTTTTGAATTAAAAAAAATTACACCCCAATTGCCTGCATTGCCTTTTCGGGTAAAAATTATTTCTTTATTTTTTTTGCCTTTGGCTATCAAAGTTCCATTAACGCGTATCATGCCCATATCAAAATCGTTACGAAGCTCATAACGAGCATGTTCACTATTGTAATCGTAATAATAAATCTGGTCGCCGGTTTTAAGCAGTACTTTTACACCCGATTTGATATTAAGAACTTTACCGGAAGGTATAATTGCTTCACCTTCAATTATATAAGGTGAACCTTTTTTCTTCCAAGTTCCAAAAACTTCCTGCTTATCTTTGATAACAGTTTGGGCATTAGTTATAAAAAAATATACCAAAAATACCCCTAAAAATAAAAGCTTTTTTTTCATAATAACACTTTTTTAAAATAATAAATTTGAAATAAAAAAAAATCTTATAATAACTTTATTAAATTATATTCTAATTAAAATAGAGTAAAATACCCAATTATTTAATTATAAAAAATGAATATCTAAAATCTTTTCTGCTTTTAAAACATCTAACTTAATATTGTAACAATCAAATTTCGATTACCTCCAAAATTTCTAAATTCGCAAAGATAAATTCCCTGCCAAGTGCCTAAATTTAATTTGTGATTGGTAATTGGAATAGTTACTGAATTGCCTAATAATGAAGATTTTATATGTGCCGGCATATCGTCAGCACCCTCGTCTGTGTGTGTAAAAAAAGGAGTATTTTCCGGCACCAGCCTATTAAAATAATTCTCAAAATCTGCGCGTACCGAAGGGTCTGCATTTTCATTGAGCGTAAGTGCAGCCGAAGTGTGTTTGATGTGAACATGCAAAATGCCAAAAGCAGGAAATTTATCTATTCCATTGATTATCAAATGAGTAATCAAATGAAATCCTTTTTTGTAGTTTGGCAAGCGAATTTCAAATTGTTGTACCATAATGTTATTATTCTTTTTTTTACACAAAATTAATCCTTTTTTTAGAATAAAAGTAAAAATTGAATAACTTTTTTTTAATGAAAACATAAAAAATTTGAATTTTTTTTAATAATTAAAATTCTTATTTTTGTAAAAAAAATTTAATTAAAAAAGTACAGAAAAAATTTATGAACAATAAAAAACCCCTTATATTAATTACCAATGATGACGGCTATAAAGCCAAAGGACTGAGATGTTTAGTGGAAGTAGCCCGAAATTTTGGACGAGTAATTGTTGTAGCACCCGAAATAGGACGTTCGGGCATGGCTCACGCCATTACTATGCGTGTTCCGCTAACTTACGAACTAATTGAAAATCAAGACGATTACGAGTTTTATTCGTGCAGTGGTACACCAGCAGATTGTGTCAAAATTGCCAGATTTCAAATTTTAAAGCAAAATCCCGATTTTATATTTTCCGGTATTAATCACGGTTCAAATGCTTCCATCAATGTAGTTTATTCCGGCACAATGGGTGCAGCGATGGAAGGCTCCATATCCAATATTCCATCGGTTGGTTTTTCACTTTTGAGTCATCAGCCCGATGCCGATTTTTCGCAAGCGCAAAAATACATTGCGCAAATAATTGAAAATGTGATAAATAACGGATTAGAACCCAATATATGTTTGAATGTAAACATACCCAAAATTTCGGAACATGCTTACAAAGGAATTAAAATTTGTCATCAAACCAAAGGGCTTTGGAAAGAATCTTATATAGAAACTGCTGACCCGTGGGATAGAAAATCGTATTGGCTCAAAGGCGATTACAACAATTTAGAACCCGAAAACACTCAGAGCGATGAATGGGCTTTGGCACACAATTACATAGCCATTGTACCTGTTCATATAGACTTAACTCATTATAATTCAATCGAAATATTAAAAAAACAAGGTTATGAGGCTTAAAAAACAATACAATACACAATTCGTTGGCGTTCTTACCGGATTATTTATTCCGATTTTAGTAGCTTTGTTCTTCTATCTGCTTAATGTTGAACGTTTTGGCGGCACAGAACGTCTTATTCGCTACATTAATGCCATTAACAGCATGAACGACATTATCACGAAACTGATGAGTTTATTTGTTTTGCCCGACTTGCTTTTATTTTTTTATTTTAATTGGCAAAATTTTCTTCGTGCAGCACGTGGAGTTTTATTAGCTACTTTTATTTATGCCGGAATAATTATTTATATGAAGTTTTTTTAGAAATAAATTTAAGGTATTTAAAAAAAATACTTTTTTTAGCTTATTTTTTTCTTTTTTTAAAAACAAAATTTAATTTTTAAAAAAAAACTGTTTAAAAAAAAAATTTCCATAATCAGAAAAAAATTTCTGGTAAAAAACTTTTTTAAACAGTTTTTAATTATTCTTTTTTCAAATTTTTAAAAAAAAGAAAAGTAGTATTACAATTGAGGTCCGGCAGCAACTAAGGCTTTACCTTCTTCATTGTCAGTAAATTGCACGAAATTATTGATAAACATTTCGCCCAATTGACGTGCTTTGGCTTCCCAATCAGAAGGCGCTGCGTAAGTGTCGCGTGGGTCAAGTATTTTAGAATCAACATCATGCAAAGCTGTTGGAACTTCAAAATTAAAAATCGGAATTACTTTTGTAGGAGCTTTTTCAATAGCACCATCGAGAATGGCATCAATAATGGCGCGCGTGTCTTGAATGGAAATGCGTTTTCCGGTTCCATTCCAGCCGGTGTTTATAAGGTAGGCTTTCGCACCGTGTTGCTCCATTTTTTTCACTAATTCTTCACCATATTTTGTTGGGTGAAGCGAAAGGAAAGCTTTACCGAAACAAGCCGAAAATGTTGGCTCAGGAGTAGTTACACCGCGTTCGGTGCCGGCAAGTTTTGCGGTAAAACCACTCAAAAAATGATACTTGGTTTGTTCGGGCGTAAGCTTCGATACCGGCGGAATTACGCCAAAAGCATCGGCAGTTAAGAAAATAACTTTGTTGGCGTGTCCGGCTTTCGATACGGGTTTCACAATGTTTTCGATGTGATAAATCGGATAAGAAACGCGTGTATTTTGAGTTACCGAACCATCGTTGAAGTCAATTTTTCCGTTTTTGTCCACCGTTACGTTTTCCAAAAGCGCATCGCGTTTGATGGCTTTATAAATGTCGGGTTCTGCAATTGGGTCTAAATTAATGGTTTTGGCATAGCAACCACCCTCGAAATTGAAAATTCCATCGTCGTCCCAGCCGTGTTCGTCGTCGCCAATAAGTTCGCGTTTTGGGTCAGTCGAAAGCGTAGTTTTTCCGGTTCCCGAAAGACCGAAGAAAATAGCTACATCGCCCTGTTTTCCTTTGTTTGCAGAGCAGTGCATTGACGACATGCCGCGCAAAGGCAAATAATAATTCATCATGGCAAACATGCCTTTTTTCATTTCGCCGCCGTACCAACTGCCGCCGATAACTTGTATTTTTTCGGTCAAATTAAAAACGGTAAAAACTTCGGAATTCATTCCGTGTTCTTTCCATTTTTTATTTACTGTTTTTGAACCGTTCAAAATAACAAAATCGGGTTCGCCAAAATTAGCCAATTCCGCTTCAGTTGGGCGAATGAACATGTTTTTTACAAAATGTGCTTGCCAAGCTACTTCCACAATAAAACGCACTTTCAAACGCGAATCTTCGTTTGCACCCAAAAAAGCGTCCATTACAAAAAGTCTTTTACCAGAAAGTTGCTCGGTAACAGTGGCTTTTAAATCGTTCCAAACCTCAGTGCTTACGGGCTTGTTGTCATTTTTGGCTTTTGCCGAAGTCCACCAAATGGTGTCGCGGCTCACATCGTCCATTACTATGTATTTATCTTTAGGCGAACGACCTGTAAAAATGCCTGTCATAACATTAACTGCGTCTAATTCAGTTAGTTGTCCTTTTTCATAACCTTCTAACTCCTTTTTCATTTCTTCTTCATACAGAAATTCATACGAAGGATTGTAAACAATTTCTTGAACGTTTTGAATCCCGTATTTGCTCAAATCTATTCTACTCATAATTTATAATTTTAAAAATTTATAATTGTTTATATTTTTCATTTTTTTTGAAATAAAATATTTTGAAATAAAATGTTATTTGTATCACAAAATTTCTTATTCAAGTCTTTGCAAATATAAATTAAAAAAAACATTTTTAAAATTCAAACATTAAAATATTTATATTTGTTATTTTAAAAAAATGATATTATTCATGTTTTTATATATCAATTAGTTATAAAACAAAATACCTTTACATCTTTTATTGCTTATTTTCAATTATTTAAAAAAATAAAATACCATTTTCTTAAAAAAATATAAAAAATTAAATTTCATAATTTATTAACTTTCCATTTAAACCTTCTTTATTTTAACATTTAAAATGAAAAAATCTTAAACATTTTTAATTAATTTTCCTATTTTTCAATCACTTCGCTTAAATAAATAACATTTGAAAATTGTTAAAAAAAGCTATTTTACTACAAAAAAAGATATTTTAATCATTTTTTAAATTTTCTTAAAAAAATAAATTCAACTACTTTTTTATCAAAATTCAATCTATTTTTACACAATAAATGAAAAAAAATTTAATCATGCAAAAAAAAATATTAATACTTGTTTTTTTAATTTTAACAATTAAATTATTTGGCTTTAGCCAAAAAAAAGCTTGGAAAACCGAAACTACAAAAGATAAAATGGTAGTTAAAAGCAGCATCAGCGATACGACGGTAAATGGTGAAACTCTGCAATTAGTTGAATATGTGTGCAATGCAAGAGTTAAAGCCAGCTACGAAGCGTGTGTAAAAGTGTTAAAAGACGTCAGTTTGCACAAATACATTTTTGAATATACCGAAAAAAGCGACAAAATTAAAGAACTAAGCAGCAACGAATATTTAATTTATTATTTTGTCGATTTGCCTTGGCCCATGCCTAATTCCGACTCGGTTATCCGCATGAAATTTACAACCGACACAGAAAATCAATCGACTTTTTTTTCGATGACAGCAGCACCTAAAATGCTGAAAAACAAAGGAGTAAAACGAGCGCAAATAACAACTTCTACTTACACCCTAAAAAAAATAAATGCCAACGAAGTTTCGATAACGGCAACAACCTATTCAGTTCCAACCACTAAAGCTCCGGATTGGTTGGCTTCTACGTGGATACCGGAAGGTCCGGCAAAAATAGTTCGCAACATAGTGAAACTTTCAAAAAAATAAAAAAATATGGCATAACATTTGGTTAATTTATTATAAAATTACAAATAATTAAACTCTAAAATTTAAAATTATGAAAACATTAAATTCAATTATTTTTGCCTTATTTTTTACCTTTTTATTTTCGTGCAATTCGGAGAAAAATAACGAATCGGAGCAACGAAAAAAGGACAGTTTAGAACAAACTTCATTACTGAAAAGTGAAATTGTACCGGCTTTTGAAAATCTGGACATTGAATACACAAAACATGAAATGGCTTCTAATGAACATTTTGAACTAAAATCTGAAACCGGAAGCGAAGTAAAAATCCCGGAAAATGCTTTCGTTGACGAAAATGGAAATCCCGTTACCGGAAAAGTAGAAATTCAATACCGCGAAATCATTTCGGCATCGGAAATTATTTTTTCGGGCGTGGACATGAAATACGAAAAAGACGGCAAACAATACGATTTTCAAACTGCCGGAATGTTCGATATTCGGGCATTTAGCAACGGAAAACCCGTTTTTTTAGCCAAAGGAAAAGAAATTGAAGTAACATTTGCTTCCAATATTTCGGGCGATTACGGTTTTTATTCTTACGATGAAAAAGCCGGAAACTGGGTAGAAACCGATTACGGCAAAGTAGAGATTTCCGAAGAAGAACCTCAAACCGAAATGGCTTTTCAAATGCCAAAACCCGTACAACTCGACCCAAAAAACGACTTAATTATCGAAGTAAAAGCCAATTACAAGCGTTTCCCCGAATTGGCTGAATACAAAGGCATGATGTGGAAATACGTAGGCGAAAAAGACAAAGCCGAAATTACCGCTTTACTTTCTAAAATTTGGAGCAATTCCGAATTAAAACCGCTCAATCCTTCAAAAAATATTTATACTTTGAGCATGATAACCGGTAAAAAAGCTTACGATTTAGAAGTTATGCCCGTTTTTAGCCCAGCTCAGTACAAAAAAGCATTAGCAGTTTATGAAGAAAAGAAAAAGGTAGCTGAATTAAAAAAATCGAAAGAGTATAATGTAAAAAGAAAAACAAATATCTCAGAGTTAGGACTTTACAACTATGATGCCATACATTCATCAGACAGAATGATTGTACAATCAGACTTTAAAGTAAAAACTCAAGACCAGCTTTTACCAGTAGAAGATGTCAATTTATTTTTAATCATGGGTGATGACAATGTGGTAATTCGTTATCCACACAATAAACTAACTTCTATGTATATCAGCCCAAGTGCTTCAAATAAATTGGTAGCAATTATGCCCGGAAATAAAGTGGCAGTTCTTGACAGCAAAAATTTTGAAAAAGCGATTAATGAAATCCAAAATAAAAATATTTTGCAGTATTCTTTTGTTTTAAACATGGTAGAAACTGAAATTACTAAACCTTCCGATTTGGACGACGTAATAGCAAAATTGTAATTTTACGCTCCTCTAAAAAACCGAATTATTTTATTTTATTAGAATTTGGCAAAAAATACAAATTTTGCCAAATTCTAATTCATATTGCTCTAAATGAGTGTTTTTAAAATGCTTAAATTAAGCTTTTATTGTTATATTTCTTAGAATTTTTTTTACTATGAAAAAACTAATTGCATATTTATTCTTTTTATTGCCGTTAATTACTGCGGCACAGGACAAAGTTTTGTTACTTTTTGAAAATGGAAAATGGGGAGCTACCGACTCACTTTCAAAAACAATATTACCCTGTAAGTATAATAATATCAATATTTTAAACGATTTTTTAGCCGTTCAAAATAATCCATACTTTGGCTTATTTAACCTAAAAGGTGAAAAAATATTAGATTTTCAATTCGATAGTATTCAACTACTTTCCAATCAATATTTTACAGTTTCCAAAAACGGTTTTTCACAAATTTTCAACACAAAAGCCAAAAAATTTTCTACACAATTAAAAAAAAATCAATTAAAAATTTTAGAATTTGGAAAATATGCTTTAAAATTATCCGATACCATAATTATTTATAATACCATTGATAATAAAGAACTTAACATCATTGCTGATACTTTAGAATATTTAGCTATACGCGATAATCAAACCAATGGATACACTATGGCTTCTTTTTTAGAAAATAAAGATGCTGAATATCATATAATTAAATTAAAAGGAAAAAAAGGACTTTTAAATAAAGATTTTGAAATTGTTTTACCAGCAAAATATGAAGCTATTATTAAAGAAAACAATTATTTTAGAGTTATTCAAAATAATAAAATTGGTCTAACCAGTTTTGAAGGAAAAGAACTCATTCCTTGCATTTATGACGAAATTAAAATTCAAAATCCATATATTTCGGTTAAAAAAGATAATCTATATGGACATTATACTTCTGATTTTAAGTTACTTATAGACGTAAAATACGATTATATACATGCAACAAATTTTGAATTTATTATTGTTTCAAAAAATAATTATAAAGGAGCTTTTGACTCTCAAGGCAAAGTGATATTTAATCCCAATGAATTTACTGATTTAGAACCAATTAATAATGGATTTTTGCTTTTCTCTAAAAATGGAAGAAATGGTCTAATTTCAAGAAATGGGAAAATTATTTTTGATAAAGAATTTGATAATATTTACTATGCCGATAAATTAGGCTTTACTTTTTCCAATAAAGGGAAAATGGGATTTTTAGATTTTTCGGGAAATATAATTATAAAACCCGAATTTGACTATATTGAAAAAATTAATGCAACACATTTAAAAGTAAGAAATAAAAATAAATACGGTATTATTAACGTACAAGGAAAAGGAGTTATTCCTGTGGAATACACTTTTTTAAGCCCTACACCACACGACCACATTTTTAATATTCGCACTGTAAATTACGAATTCATGTCGGGCAAAGACATTCAAGATAGAGTAGGTGCGCCACTTTCGGCAGGTTGGGATTTGCGCGAGGGAAAAGAATTCAAATGGGGTCTCATAAACACGAACGAACAAATTTTATTAGATACCATTTATTATCGACCTCAAATTGTTTTCGATGAAGATAATTTTGCCGCAAAAATTATTCAAGATTCTACCGTATTAATTGTTTCTTTCGACGACAAAGGTAATTTAATTGACAAAGTTGAATATGCTAATTTCATTACCTTTAGAGTAAATGCCAAAGTAAATTCTTTTTTCTGGAAACAAGACCCATCGGCAAACAGCGATGCTTGGGGTTTACTTTCCTCTTCAGGCACAAATATTACGGGCTTTCAATACAGTAAAATTAATCAGAATTACAACAACGACTCGGCTCTTGTGCTTACCGAGCGGCGATTTAACAATTCTATAATTTCTGCCGAAATAAAAAAAGAAGACAAACTGATTAAAATTCAAACAAAAAAAATTCCCGTGCGTTTAGGCATTGTAAATCAAAAACTTGGCGAAGAATTTTTAATTTGCAGATACGTTTCCATCAACACAGACGATTTTCAATACGCAGCGGTAGCACGCTGCCTGAGTGCCAATTCCGATTTTCATTTAATTGATAAAACCTTCAAACCGTTAAGTAAAAAATACACTTATATTGATGATTTTCAGGACTCTATTGCTCGATATTGCATCAACGGTAAATACGCACTTTCTATGGGCGAAACTTATAATATTTACACGCCTAATTTTAAAAAACAAGGAATGGAGGCTTTAACCAACGATATGGGTTATAATTTGCAAATTTTTGAAGGAACTTGGGGCGTATTAGACAACTCGGGAACAATAATTATTCCGGCAAAATATCAATTTTTACAAAAATATTATAAAAATGAATTTATTGCCAAATTAAAAGACAAATGGGGCGTAATTTATTCAAATGACAGCGTAAAAGTGCCTTTCGTTTTCGACGAAATTCGTTATTTTAACAACGAATTGGACAAAAATCAATGGGCTGATGCCGATTTATACAAAATTAGAATAGGAAAAGTATGGGGCGTTTCAGATGAGTGGGGAAATATTTTGATAGAACCCCAATACGAAGACATAAAATTGCTCAATGACGCAGAAAACCTCTACTTTGGTGTAAAAAACAGCAATTTATGGGGTGTTATTTCGTTAAAAAATGAAAAAATTGTACCAATCAAATATTCAAGTGTTGAATATTTATCAAATAAATCAACAGAATATTTTTTAGTGAGAAACACTGGAGAACTTTTTGGATTTTTAAATGAAAAAGGAGAATTAGCCAACAACGAATTTTATCAAAAAGCACGTTCTTTTAAAAATAATTTTGCAGCAATTGAATTAAAAAACGATTTTTGGAATTTTATTGATAAAAATTCTAAAGTCATTTCAAATGGAAATTTTACTGAAGTTGCTGATTTTTATGAAGATAGAGCGGTTGTCCGTACTAATGGAGGCTTTGCATTTATTAATACTTCAGGAGAAATAATGACAAATCAGAGATTTTTTAACATATCCAACTTTTCATACCAAAGAGCCATCTTTACAAAAAAAATGAAGAAAAAAAATATTAAAAAAGATGGTATTATCGACAACAATGGCAAAATAGTTTTAAAAGCCAAATATCAACAAATTAAACCATTTTCTCATTCAGTTGCTTTGTTTTATGGAAAAAAAGGAAAAGGCTTACTTTCTATCGACGGTAAAGTTATTTTAAAACCACAATATACCACTATTTCCGAATTTTCAAAAGAGGGTTTAGCAATAATTAGCGATAATAAAAGAAAAAAAGCCGTAATTGATTCTACCGGAAAAATTATTGTTCCTTTTGGTAAATATTCAGAAATTGAAGAATTTTCATGTGGAATGGCACTCGTTAATCAAAACGGGCTTTACGGATTTATCAACTCAAAAGGTGAAGAAGTTTTTAAACCACAATTTAAAAATGCAAACAGCTTTAAAGAAGATATGGCTGCAGTAAAAACCAATAAAACTTGGGGTTTTATAAATAAAGAAAAAATAATTATTAAAGAAACTTTTAAAAAAATTGGAGATTTTAAAGACGGGTATGCTTTTGTTATAGATAATTCAAATAAAGGTATTTTTATTGACAAAAAAGGAAATGGAACAACAATTAGAACTTTAAAACAAATGCATAATGGTTTTTATATGCAAAAAAGAAGCAATAATAAAGTGGTATTTTTAAATGAAAAAGAAGAAAACTCATTTCTAATGGATTTTGATGATGCTGAAAATTTTGTAAACGGAAAAGCCATTGTGAAAAATAAAAAATACGGTATTTTAAATACCAAAGGAGAATATTTTGTGCTGCCATTTTTAGATTATGTAGAACAATTTTCGGAAGAAAGAGCTTTATTTAAAATAAATGAAATTTTGGGTTTATACAACAACAAAGGTGAAGAATTATTAAAAACCAAATATTTGAATATCAAAGATGTAGGCTCAACAAAAATTCAAGTTAGCGATTTTAACAAAATTTTTTATCTTGAAAAAGAGTAATAAGTCAAGGATTTCAAATCTATCCAAATTCTGCTCAAAACCTTTATAATCAATATTTTGCATATAAAAAATTTCAACCGAAAGCTCAAATTATAACATATTGCAAATCAAATAATTAATTTTACAGTACGTTTTATTTGAGCTTTCGTTGTTTAAATTTTTTTGTAAAAAAACAGTTTTCGTATGGTTTAATTACTCCAAATTATAATCTGTAAACAATTGAAATATTGCAAGTTATTCATACAATTCAAATTCGGAAGCAGCAGAAATAATATCGCCTATTACTTTATCCATTATGATTAATTCAAATCGATAAATTCCGGGCTTGTCGGTATTGTCGGTTTTATAAAAGGCATAAGGACTTTCAAGAGCCTCATTTTCAACCATTGTGTTAATAGCAAAGTCTTCTCCGAAAATATTATCATCTTTTGCAAGTAAACTTCCATCGGAATTATATACTCGCATGTAAAGATTTGCTTGAAGTAAATTATTTGCATCGCGAGTAAATTTTCCGACATTTTGTAGTACAAAATATACCGATTCTCCAATTTTATATTTGGGAACTTCAACCGCAACTTTTCTGCCGTTTTCGGCATCACGTATGAATAAATAACCTGAAAATGTAAGCATTGTAATTTTTTTTAAAGTTAATGTTATATTTTATTATACTATTTTTTTTATTGTAAAAATATTTCTTTAACAATATTTTTCCTCAATTCAGCAATTCTTTTGCAAAGGAAAAGTCATTGTATCAATTCTTTGTTAATTGACTTTAATTCATTGAACCATAAGATATTAATTAAGTTATCGTTACGAAGACTTTTGTATTTTAACATTTCTATAAAAAATAAATAAAATTTACCTTTTGAAATACAATTTTTTCATTTTTACCTTTTTTAATTATCTAAAAAAAATGAAAAATCTGAAATTAACAGAACTTACTGTTTATTAGAGTTTTATATTGTTAGAAACAATCCTTTTCATTAAAGTTCTTTAACCAAAGCACCCCATTTTTTATCCACTTTAAAATTGTGTTTGAGATAATAATTTCCAAATAAAAAATGTGCTTTAATAATTTTTACACCTTCCGAACGCATGCGAACAAAAAAATCTTCTATCATTGCAGAACCAATTCCGCGCCCATGCAAAGGCGAAGTTACAACGGTTCCATCGAGCAGAACGATGTCATTTTCAAGCATTTTGTAACACAAACCGGCTATGATATTTGAATCGGAATCCATTACCAAATAATGCTTATCCATTTTTGAAATTTCTTTTGGATAATTTTCTTTAAAGAAAAGTTTATAAACAGAACCCGTTTCGCTGGGCGTAAGTGGCTCGCGCATAGTGTATTCCACACAATTTTTGTCCTTCAATATGGAACTTACTACCACATGTTTATCACGCTCTTCGCCTATTTTAAGTATGCTAACACGCTGTTTGTCAGGCATTTTTGGGAAAACCATTTTACTAAAAATCAATTTATCGGTTTCTTCTATCAAAATCTCTTGTAAATCTGATAGTTCTATTAATTGAATTGGTTTTACACCAACATCTTCGGACATTATTTTAAGTAAAGCATCAAAAGCTTTACGTATATCTGGTTTGGTTTCCTTAAAATAAGTTTCATGGTAAAAACGATAGCGCACAATTTCGGGATATTGATTCAATCGATACAATTCAAACAATTCAGCAATTGTCTGCTCTTTAGCAACCACATCGGCAAATGGGTTTTTCAAAATCCAATCGTCGTAACGGTCTATGGCATTGAACAATGCTAATGGCAAATAGTATGTTTTTGACAATCCGTTTAAATATTTTTCAAGTGCCTGACTGAGTTCGTGATAATTGATACAATCGTTTTCATTTTTTTCCAACTCTATTTTAAATTCCAAAAGCAATTTTATGGCTTCATTTTTTCCGAAAGTTTCAATTAATGCATGAAATATCCAACTGATATTTAAGTTTTTAGATAAATTTGGGTAATGGGAAAAGGTTTTGTTATAAAAATTGTGATACATTGCAATAATCAATGGAAAAATGGAATCAACTGGTTTCCAACCCGATAGAGAAACAACCAAAGCACTATCTGAAAAATCGGTTTCCGGAACAACCACATTATTGGGCGAAACAAATCCGGGTAAAATTTGTCGGCGGCTATTGTGCCAAGCTTTATAAAGCGCACTCATGGCTCTAATGTAAAGTTTTCTCCAAACATTTCGTGATTCGATGTTATCGGCATACAATTGAATCTGAGCCAATGACCGAATTTTTTCCCAAGCCGAAAGTTCGCTCACATAACGCGCAGACGACATTCCCACACGTGGATTGTAACAACCAAACTGCGTAAGTACCGGACTTCCAAACGGATGACCCGCTATAGCCAAATAGCGTTGAATGGTTTGCAAGCCTTCCGATTGCATGATTGCCGGATTTATAGACATCAGTAAATCAAAATGCTTTCCTTTTAAAGTATTGATACTCAAGCGAAAATACATACTCTTGCTATAACTACGTACCCGCGAAACCCAAATTCCTTTTTTAGGTATATCGCTCAATTTAAAATTCAAATCATCAAAAGCTAAAAAAATGGATTGTACCAAAAAATTATCTATTTTCAATTTTGCTTTGACTTCTTGTTTTACTTCTTCCAAAATTCCATCATCGAAAAGGATAATTTCTTCCCATTCCTCCTCAGAAAGTATTTCGGTATTTTCATCTATATATTTTTGATAACCTACATACAATTTTGAAAAATATTCTTCTGCTAATTTTGATAAAACCGGTTCATTTTTCATTAGTCGCCAACTTGCAAATTCAGCTCTTATTGAACTATAATATTTGGGGTAATTAATACCAAAATTATATAAAAGCCTGAAAATATTATCAAACTGTCGGCGGGTATTTTCGTTGGCTGGCCATTCCAATTCGTTTCTATACGAAAATAATCTTTTTCGGAGCGAATCTAAATGTCGCTTTCCAATATTGGTTTTGGCTATTATCATAATCGATTCTTCATTTAAAAAAGTTTTACCGGATTTTATAAAAGCAGGAAAAACCGAAGTTAAATCAGAATCGGGGTCTTTTGAAATGAGTATTCGATACGCCATTATTCGCAATTCTTCGTTGTTATGGCACGACAGTGCTTCTATTCGGCGGCGAATAACTTCGGCATTGTTTCGGTCATAATCTGAAAATACCGTTTCAATTTCCGAAAGATTTTTTAATGCTACCTTCGAATCGCAGTGCATAGACATGGAAAGCAAATTATTCAAAAAAATTAAATCGGTATCTGAAATTGATTTGGTAAAGGGAATTTTATCAGGAGCATAAATATTTCCGTTTGCCGGAATACATATTTCTGGACAAAAATCTTTTAATGGTAAATCAAAACTTTCTTTACATGGCGAAAATGCAATTAATTCAGGATTTGCAACCCACAGACGAGGTTGTCGAACCAACAATCCCAAGTCAATTTTATTCGATTTTAAGTGATAAACCAAATCACCTATTCTATATTTATTGGTATTTTTATAATGTTCTATTCGTAAAGATGTTTTAGCTCTAATATTATATAAACCATTGTTTTTCAATACAATATCATTTTCTAAAATGCCTATATCTCTATAAAACCAGCGCGGAATGCTTATTTGCATTTCTTCCAAATCAAAATAAATGTGATTACGTTTATAAAGTTTAGAAACTAATTCGGCATAATTTTGCTCTATTACTTTTCTTTTAAAAGACCCCTTTGCAGTTAATTCACCTTTTTCTTCCGAAAAATCGCGGTCTAATACCGAAAAGTTAATAACCCGTTCATAAGGAGCAAGTTCTTTATTAGCAGCCATTACTATTTGGTGAAAATATTCATTAATGTTTTCATCTGAACCCATTGATTTTAAGATTGTTTCATCTAAATCGGGAACAATTAACAGCACGTTATATGGTTTAGCGTCACCAACCACAAAGGTACTTTTTATTCCCGGTACACCCGAAAAACGCTTTTCTATTAAACCCGGTGCAACGGTTTGCCCCTTATCGTTTTTATAAATATCTTTTACTCTGTCAATGATTTCATGATGCCCATCGGGTCTTATTTTAAAAACATCTCCGGTTTTTAGCCAATAATCTTCTTGATGTGGATAAGGTATAACTTGCTCTGGCTTAGCATCTTCCAAATATTTTGCTAAATAATGTCCACTTAATTCCAATTCATTCGCTTCGCCCAAACGAGTACTTATTCCGGGTAATGCAATTCCGGTAGAATTTTCTATATAATTGCCCGGAGGAGTCATTGTTATTCCTCCGGTAGCTTCGGTCATTCCAAAGCCACTACACAATTCAACTCCATGATTTTGAAAGAATTTGAATATTTTAGGGTCTAAATAACCTGCTGCCGACAAACCCCAATGCAAATTTTTTCCTATAACGCTTCTAATAATTTCTTCCTTATTTTCAGCAGTATTCTTTTCTAAACGCTTCACACATTCATCATACAATTGCACCCAACGTATAGGTACACTAATAAATATACTCGGATTTAATTCCGGAAATAATTTTAATAAAGTAGCTGATGAAGTATTGCCCG
Source organism: Paludibacter propionicigenes (assembly GCA_020721325.1). Taxonomy (GTDB): domain Bacteria; phylum Bacteroidota; class Bacteroidia; order Bacteroidales; family JAIFNL01; genus JAIFNL01. Next base: position 94,176 of record DYNA01000001.1, on the reverse strand, counting down.
CAAAAGTATAAGTAGCACTCCAATAAATACTTCCCGTTAATTCTAAATAACGCCCAAAGGTATGAAACAATGGTAAAAAGCATAAAAAACTTTCTTTTTTTCCTACTTTTGGTAAAGCAGCAGCTCTTGCAAAGCGTTTACTTACAATATTATATACTGAAAAAGAAACTCCTTTTGGCATTCCGGTACTGCCGGAAGTAAACATGGTGGTTGCAACTTGATTATTGGGCTTAATTTTCCTATTTTTTAATATTTCATCTGCTTTTTTTATGGATATTTTTTTACATTCTTTACCTAAATAAAAATCCGCCTTTTCTTCTTTTTCTAATTCGGGAATAGTTACAATAGTTTTGATATTTAAACCCGACTTTTCAATTGCCTGATTTACAATTTTTAAACGTTCAAGCGTATCGGTTACTACAAAGTCAATTTTCAGAATATCAAATATATAAGCTAATATTTCGGCATTAAAATGTATATTTAGCGGTGTATCAAAAATATCATACGAAAGACAAGCTAAATCGACCGAAGCACCTTCTATGCTATTATTCAAAAAGATTGCTACACGCGGATTTTCAGACTTTTGAAGATAAAAAAAGGAGGCTATTTCTTTTAAATGCTGAAAAACTTGTCGATATGTCCAAGCCTCAACCTGCTCTTGCGACATGTCGCGGAAAAGAATTTTATCTGGGTGTTTATCAACGCGTTGAGTTATCATATCCAACAGTCCGTAATTCGTTTTCTGTAAAATAGAAAAAACAACTTCAGCCCAACGATTTCTATTTTCATCGGTTTCTAATGCCCAGAGAAAGTCCGATTCACGCGTTTTATCTAAAAATAATAGCCATTCATGACGATTTATTTCATCTGACTGAATTAATTTTTCAGACATTTCTAAAAAGTCAAATGCACTTTTGGTTGAAAAAAATTGCTCATCAGGCAATTCTAATTTTTGTAAAAATAAATCTCTAATCATATTATTTTTTTTGTAAAAATATGGTAAGTATTTTGGTAAAAAAGCTAATTTTCATAATTCTAAAAGCATTTTAATATCACAGCCGCTATGTCCGGTTTCACCTAAATAGCTCTCAATGATTTTGAAACCATATCTTTGGTATAAAACTCTGGCAGTAAGCATGTTGCTAATTGTTTCAAGATATATTTTTTTATAACCGAATTGTTTCGCTTTTTTTATTGACAGCTCAATTAAATTTTTCCCTATTTTTTGTCCACGAACTTTTTTACACAAATACATTCTTTGCAATTCACATATTTCTGGTTCTTTTTCAGAAAGTTTTTGAATACCACAACCGCCTACTATTTCTCCATTCAATTCAGCTATAAAATACTCAGAGTCAGCACTTTGATATTGTTCAAACATACTCTCAGCACGTGGGTCGCCCAACATTGTTGTTTTGGGGTCGGCGTTAAATTCTGTAAGTACACTCTTTATTATATATGCAATGTGCGGATTGTCTTCTTGCCTTATTTCTCTTATATTCAGCATTTTATTAAATTATATTTTACAATAAAAAGCAATTTTCATTTATACAAATATAAAAAAAAAGAATGAAATAAGTATGAAAAAAAAAAAAAAAATATAATTGCATTACTCATTGAAATTCAAATTATTATGTTTTTTTTTATATAAAAAATAAAAAAATATTGTTTTTTAGCAGTTTACTATTATTTTTGCAAATTATTTTCTTTTTTTAAAAAAATAAATAGTCAAAATATACTATTTCAGTTTTTTTTATAAAAATTTTATAGTATTAAAAAATTTGCAATAAATTTTTATTAAAATTAAATTTAAAAATGATAGTAATTTATTTTATAATAATTGCCACAGCATTTGTTTCCTATCAGGCTTTTGAAGATAGAGAATTGTTTAAAAAATTAGTATTCAATGGTTTAGCTGTAGGAAAATACAAACAATATTATCGATTGTTGTCGCATGCATTAATTCATGCCGATTGGGGACATTTACTTTTTAATATGCTTACTTTGTATTTTTTTGCCGAACAAAGCTTGTTTTATTTCGATGGTTACATGGGTAAAGGAATCTTTTGGTTTTCATTGCTTTACGTCTCTGGCGCAGCAGCAGCTTCTATACCTGCTTTCATAAAACACAAAAACCATAGCTGGTACAACGCTGCTGGAGCATCGGGTGCGGTGTCGGCAGTATTGTTTTCTACCATTTTTTTTAATCCTTGGGTAGGAATTATGTTTTTCCTTATTCCGGTTCCAATTCCGGGTTTTATTTTCGGAATTATTTATATTGCAGCTTCAACTTATTTTGATAAAAAAGGAAATGACAATATTGCGCACGATGCCCATATCGCAGGTGCTATCTACGGTTTCTTATTCCCATTATTGATTAAACCGCCTCTTTATGAAGTGTTTTTAAAGAACCTTTTAGGATAATTTTTCCGGTAAAATGAACAAAGCTATTTTTTTAGACCGAGATGGAGTAATCAATAACGATGTTGGACTTTATTATATCTTTAAACCTGAGGATTTTAGGCTAAATGAAGGTATTTTAGAGAGCTTAAAATTATTACAAGAAAATGGCTTTTTACTTATTATCATTTCCAATCAAGGCGGAATAGCTAAAAAAATTTATACAAAAAAACAAACGGATTTTATTCACAATATTTTAGTACAAATTTTAAAAGAAAAAAATATTAAAATTACTGAAATCTACTATTGCCCACATCATAACGATATTGAAAATTGTATTTGCCGAAAGCCTGATTCTCAGATGATTGAAAAAGCAATTGCACGTTTTCAAATTCAGGTTAATCTTTCGTATTTCATTGGCGATTCTAATCGAGATATTGAATCGGCAAAAAAAGTAAAATTAAATACTTTTAAAATTGATTCTAATCAAAATATTTTAGATATTTGCCATCAAATAATTCATAAAAATAAATAGTCAATTTAAAAAATTTAAGTTTTGTTATATTTTAATTTAAACGGACAATTTTATCCTGAAAATGAATTGGTTCTGGGAATTAAAAACAGAGCTTTTCGTTACGGCGATGCACTTTTTGAAAGTATGCACGCTAACGGAATGAGTGTTTATTTTTTTGAAAAACATTTCACTCGCCTCACCTATGGAATGAAAATGCTAAAAATGGAAATACCGTATAACTTTTCTATGGTTTTTATGGCAAATGAAATTGAAAGCACTTTACACAAAAACAGATTGTTTCAAGGTGCGCGAGTTCGATTGATGGTTTTCAGAAATGGAAGTGGACTTTATTCACCCGAAACCAATAAAATTTCGTATTTAATTGAAGTGGAAAAATTAGAATCTGATACTTACGATTACAATGTAAAAGGCTTAATAATAGGAATTTACACCGAAGTTCGTTTAACTCGAAGTATTTTTTCCAATCTTAAAACAGGTAATTCATTGCCTTATATTCTGGCAGCAATTTTTCGAGATGAAAATAAACTCGATGAGTGTGTTTTACTAAACGAAGCCGACGAATTAGTAGAAGGCACGGGATCGAATATTTTTCTTGTAAAAAATGAAACCATTTTTACTCCCAACTTAAATTCGGGATGTGTGGCTGGAGTTATGCGCCACCAAATCATTAAAACTGCTCGAAATCTGGGCTTTACAGTAAGAGAGGATTTTCAACTTACCGAAAAAGAGCTAAAAGCTTGTGACGAAGTATTTTTCACAAACGCCGTAAAAGGTATCCGTTGGGCTTTAGCTTTTAATAATAAGCGTTATTTTAATCGAATTAGCAGAATTTTGCACAGTAAATTATTAGAAATTCAATAATTTTTTTGGTAAAAAAAAATCTGTCCTTCTTTAATTTTTTTCTCCTTTTTATATTATTTGTTGTCTAATTATACGAAAATAATTCGTCAATTTTTCAATCGTAAAAATATTAATTTTTTTTTTAACTTTTACACATTACTCCTATTTTTTATGCGAATTTTAAGGAATTAACTCAAAAATTAAACGAATTATTTTCAATGTAATTATTCAAAAAAATACTACCGTATTTCTGCATTCAAATTTTTAGTAAAACTTGCCATCAATTTTGACATGATTTTATCAATTTGCTTATCCGTAAGTGTCTGATTTTCATCTTGTAATATGAAACGCACTGCATAAGATTTTTTGTCGCTCGGAAGATTTTTACCTTCATAAACATCAAAAATAGAAACTTCTTTTAATAAATTTCTTTCTGCTTGAAAGGCAATATTTTCAATTTCCGAAAATTTAATTTTCTTATCAATTAAAAGGGCAAGGTCGCGTTTAACTGCCGGATATTTAGGCATTTCCACATATTTTTTGGCTTCCGGCATCATTTTTACAGCTTTTTGCCAATCAAATTCGGCATAAAAAACTTCAAAATCAATATCAAAAGACTGCAAAAGTTTTTTACGAACTACTCCAAAATGAACCAAATGATGCTTTTTAACTCCATAATTTAAGCTATAAGAAAATATATCGCTCTCATTTTCAGACACTTTTAATTCATCTATTGAGTAATTTAATTTTGCTAAAATCTTTTCTACGTACAATTTTAATTCATAAAAATTTGTCAGCTCTTCTTTGCTGTTCCAATTTGCCAAAGTGCGATTTCCGGTTAAAATTAATGCTAATTGCATGCCTTCGTTGTACTTAGACAAAGGTTTTTCGGTATCAAAATTTTCAGAATTGTACCAATAGCAATTGCCAAATTCATAAAATTTTAAATCGCTGTTTTTATATTTTGCACTGTTTGCAACCGCTTCCAAAGCTCCAAACAAAAGACTTTGACGTAAACCATTCAAATCTTGACTCAATGGATTTAGAATTTTAACCAAATTTTCAGCTCTATAGGTTTCATTCTCATCATAATAAGCAGCTTTTGTAAGCGAATTTGACATAGCTTCATTAAATCCGTTTGAGCTAAGCATCTCAGAAACAGCATTTTGTATTTTATTCAAATCGGGCTTTGGAGCGTATTGAATGGTCGATTTAATGTCGGTTGAAATTTCAATTTGATTGTAACCATAAATGCGCAAAATTTCTTCAATTACATCAGCTTCGCGCTTCACGTCCACTCGATAAGGCGGAACTTCCAAACTTAACCCCTCACTTGTTTCAGTTAAAATCTTGATTTTCAAAGCTTTAATAATATTTTTTATGGTTTCTGTTCCCAATTTTTTCCCAATCAAACGGTCAATGTTTGAATAAGAAACCTCAACTTTAAAATCTTCAATCGAATTTGGATAAACATCAATTATTTCCGATGAAATTTCGCCACCGGCTACCTCTTTTATAAGCAAAGCAGCACGTTTTAAGGCAAAAATGGTCATATTTGGGTCAGCTCCACGCTCAAAATGGAAAGAAGCATCAGTATTTAAACCATGTCGCTTTGCCGTTTTGCGAACAAAAACAGGGTCAAAATAAGCACTTTCTATAAAAACGGAAGTTGTGCCTTCTTTTACTCCCGATTCGCTTCCGCCAAAAACACCCGCTATGCACATGCCGTTGTCGGCGTTGCAAATCATTAAATCGTTGGCTGCCAATTCTCTTTCGTTTGAATCGAGCGTTGTAAATTTTGTGCCGTTTTCGAGGGTTTTTACAACAACTTTTTTACCGGAAATTTTATCGGCATCAAAAGCATGAAGCGGCTGTCCGAGTTCGTGCAAAATAAAATTTGTAACATCTACAATGTTGTTAATTGGCTTTTGTCCAATGGCTTGCAAATAATTTTTAAGCCATTCGGGAGACTCTTTTACCGCAACATTTGAAACGGTAATGCCCGAATATCGCGGACATGCTTCGGTATTTTCTACAATTACCGGAATACTTAAATTTGTGTTATCGCTTCTAAAATTTTCAATCGCCGGTTTTTTAAGCTCGCAATCACCCTTTTGCTTCAAAAAAGCAGACAAATCGCGAGCTACACCAAAATGCGAAGCGCAATCTATTCGATTGGGAGTAATATCGACTTCCAAAATGGTGTCTTTATAAATATTGAAGTAATCGGCTGCTTTTGAGCCAATTACAGTATTTCTATCAAGTACAATAATGCCTTCATGATCGGTTCCAATTCCGATTTCATCTTCGGCACAAATCATTCCTTCCGAAAACTCTCCACGTATTTTCGATTTTTTAATCACCAATTCGTCATTGCCTTTGTAAAGGGTTGTTCCCACCGTAGCCACTACAACTTTCTGTCCCTCAGCTACATTGGGCGCACCACAAACAATGGGCAAAATTTGCCCGTTGCCCACATCAACCGTTGTAACGCTTAATTTATCAGCGTCCGGGTGTTTGTGGCATGTTTTCACTTCGCCTATTACTAAGCCTTCCATGCCTCCTTTTACCGAAACATATTCTTCTATACTACCTACTTCTAAGCCCAAATTGGTTAAAGTCTCTGCCAATTCGGTAACCGACATGTTAATGTCTATGTAATTTTTTAGCCAATTTAATGAAATATTCATTTTATGAAAATATAATATGTTTTATTTTTTAATATTTAATTATATGTTTTTTTCAAAAAAATAAACTTCTTTTTTTAATCAATTTTGAAAAAAACTTTTATGTAAAAATATTAATCGTTTTAAAAAGATAAAAAATACCTTAATTTGGTTATTTTAAATTTTAAAATTATTATAAAATTAGTCGTTTAAATAATTTACAAATTTAAAAACTTTTTACGAAAGTAAAAAACCTAAAATCAAATAAAGTAAAGAAGTGATGCCGCCGATAAACAAAGCATAAGGCAATTGAGTTTTTACATGGTCGATGTGGTCGGAGGCGGAAGCCATTGAACTAATGATAGTTGTGTCGGAAATGGGCGAGCAATGGTCGCCAAAAACGCCGCCGCCCAAAGTAGCTGCAACCACCAAAATTAAATTGGCTTCGTGAACATTTGCCATTGGAACGGAAATCGACATCATGATAGCAAAAGTTCCCCAAGAAGTTCCGGTTGAAAATGCTATAAATGAGCTAATTAAAAATATTACAACCGGTAAAAATTCGGCAGAAAGCCACGATTTTGACCAATTGGCTATATAAATTCCGGTGCCTAATTCGTTGCAAACGGCACTAATGGCAAAAGCCAACATCATGAGTAAAGCCAATGGCATTAAGCCACTTACGCCTTTTAAAATCAAATCGACCATTTCTGTTAGTTTCATTATTCGCTGAACCTTATATAAAACAATAGCAACAATTAAAGAAATAATAACTGAATATAACACTGCCGCCGACCCAGACCCCTGCCCAATGGCTTGCGAAAGGTGATTAAAAAAAGTAGAAAAACTTTTTACTTTTTCCCAACCTGTAAATGCCAACATAATGGGCATCATGCCTACCATAGTAAGCAAAGGAATGACCATATTTAAGGCTTTTGGTTTAATTCCTTCAATTGTTTGAGTAGAAGTAATGCTTTCAGAAATCATTGGTTTGGCTGTGTCATTTAGAAGTTTTCCGGTATTTTTTGTGCGAAGTTCAGCCGCTTTCATTGGTCCAAAATCTTTTTTTGTAACAATAACTACAAAAACCATTAAAAGCGTCAAAATCGGATAAAAATTGAACAAAATAGCCGACATAAGAACGGAAAAAGGTTCTGTAATGCCTTGTGTAATAAGTAGTCCCATGATAAAAGCACCCCAAGCATTAAAAGGAATCAACACCGCCGAGGGAGCAGAAATGGAATCAGCTATGTATGCCAATTTTTCACGAGGAATTTTCAATTTATCAAAAATAGGACGGTAAAGAGTTCCGACTGTAAGCGAGCTAATGCTGGTTTCTACGAAAAGTGAAATACCGGTTAATAATGCAAAAATTTGTATCATCACTCTGCTTCTTCCACTTTGTTTTGCTTCATATTTTTGTAAAATTTGGGTAATTTTTTGCATAAAACCCTCAACTCCACCCGAACTTTGTATAAAAATAAGCAACGCTCCCACTAAAGCACTAAACATGATGGTACGCGTATTACCTTCTGATTTAAAGACATTTACAAAGGCTTCGATGGTGGCAATCGTTCCATCAATAATGTTCCAATCGTTAATGACAAACCACCCCAAAGCAATGCCAAAAATCAAAGCAATATAAACTTGTTTAGTTTTAAGAGCTAAAAAAATAGCAACTATTGGCGGTAAAATTGACCAAAGTCCGTAATTTTCCATAATTTCAATTTAATATTTTGTTTAAAAAAATGTTAATTTTACAAAAATAATTTTTTTTTAACAAAACAAACTTCTTTTTTATCTTTGTTTTATTTTTTATAAAAAAAATCATGGAAATTACTTTTGTTTTAGGAATTATTTTGTTAGGAATAATAGCCGGTTTTTTATCGGGAGCGTTAGGAATAGGTGGTGGAATTGTAATTATTCCGGCATTAATTTTTATTTACGGGTTTTCTGTACATCAAGCCCAAGGCACTTTGCTCGCTTTTATGGTGCCACCAATAGGTTTACCGGCTTTTATTTCATATTACAAACGAAAACAAGTTCATTTGAAAGCCGCTTATTTTCTGATGTTTGCATTTTTAATTGCCTCTTATTGGGGTTCAGAAATAGCTTTAAAATTACCAGAAGACTTAATTCGCAAAGCTTTTGGAGCAATGGTTATTTTTGTTGGTGTTAAAATGTTTTTTACTAAAAAGAAACACTCTATAAAAAATAATTTGGTATAAAATTAAAAAGTAATATTTACTCCTACTTGCAAATTGTTTTTCCCTTGATTTTGGGTTAAAAAAAGTTTTGGTTTTAGAAAAATATAAGACATTTCTTTTTCTTTGGCACGTATGGCTAAATTTTTGACTTTGCTTACGCGAATGGCATCAATAATAGACCATGTATAAATTGTAGCTAAACTTAATACTCCTGCAAATAAGGCGGCTTGTGATAGCCTAAGCTCTTGATTATTAATTACAAAAGTTCTATCTGTTTGGGTTACACTCACAAGCATTCCCGAAAGCATTATGCCAGAAGTGGCTACATAACCACCCAAAAAAGCAAAACCACGTTTGGTTTCGCGCACATAAAAATGTCCTACTCCGGGCAAAAAATATGAAAATATTCCGGCAAAAACAGGATTATAACGGTCGCCTTGCTGAAATTTATAATCTTTGTAATTGTAAATCTGCTTTAATTCTGGATATTGTGAAAAAGAAAATAGTGAAAAAAGGATAAAAAAACTTATTAAAAATATTTTTTTTTGCATAAAGAAAAAATTTTAAGATATTTTTTTACTTATAAAAATAAAAAAAATGAAATAATTTTTTTAATCTTTGTGAAACTTTTTATTTTTTTTATTGTTCAAAAACTTCGGTCAAATCAATTTTTAAATCGGGAAAAATATACGATTGCATTACGTCATCATGCACGTAAATAGCGCGATTTTGGTAAATTTCTTGCTCATTGAGCGCGAAAACTTGCACCGTTTGATGTTCCGGGTCGGCAATCCAATATTCGCGAACGCCCGATTCTTGGTACAAATCGTATTTCACACGCATTTCTTTTTTTGAATTTCCGGGCGATAAAATTTCAATAATCAAATCCGGCGCGCCCAAACAACCGTATTCGTCTATTTTTGCTTTCTCGCAAATAACACACAAATCGGGTTGCACAACTGTAAAAATTTCTTGGTTTGTTTTTACCGATTTTTTTTTATCAAAAAGACGAACATCAAAAGGTGCAGAAAAAGCTTTGCAATCTTTTAATTTCAAATAATTTCCAATTATTAATACTAAATTCCAAGCAACTCTTTGATGTATAGTTCTTGGCGCAGGCGACATTTTCCAAATTCTGCCCTTAATTAACTCCACAAATTGCTCAAATTGCCATGCCAAATAATCGGCATAAGAATATGTGCCTTGCATGTTGAGTTGCGAAATATCAGTTATTGTGGTCATTTTCAATGTGTTTTATTGTTCAAAAACTTCGGTCAAATCAATTTTTAAATCGGGAAAAATATACG
>DYNA01000001.1:32809-84121 GCA_020721325.1 Paludibacter propionicigenes | reverse complement strand
GAATATGTGCCTTGCATGTTGAGTTGCGAAATATCAGTTATTGTGGTCATTTTCAGTTTTTTTTAATTCCTTACAAAAATACGAAAATTTATTTAATTAACAAATTTTTTAAACAAATGAATAACAAATATAAATTGAAATACCGTTTTTAAAGCGTTAGCCGTGTATAAGGTTTTATAATTTTAAAATGTGTTTTTTAATACCTTAAAATCCGCAAGTCTGTTGCTAACCAACAGAGTGTCAGCGTATCAATTGTATGCCAAATGCTTTCAAATTATTAATAAGCTGTTTATTAACAAATTGAAACGATAACATACAGATTTTAGGAAGTATTCAAAATATCGGTTTAATTTAATTTTAATATTTATTTTCAATTTATTAATAAAATGTTTTACCAAATATTTTACTTTTTAAATAAAAAAATAATTTTAAAATTAAAAAAAAAATGAAAAATAGAGATTATTTTTTATTATAAAGAAAAAAAATTGCAATTTTTTGCAAATTTTTTTTTAAAAACCTCTTTTTATAAAAAAAATTAACATTATTTTTTTATAAAAAAAAGAAAAATACCTTTGTTTTTAAAAGGAAATAAAAAAAGGAAATAAAAAAATGAATACCTATTAAAAAAAAAAATACGTTTATAAAATGAATTTTATATATTTGCTAAAAAAAGTTTTATACGAAAAAGTTTTATTTTGAAAATCATGAAAAAAAAAAATTGTTTTTTTAGAATACTTCCTTTATTTTTACTTATTTTATTAGCATTTCAAATGCCGTCATGCAAAGAGACGCCTATACCTGAACCCACCGTTCAATTTGGTAAAATTAAAGGAAAAGTGAAAGATTTAAACGGCATTGCTTTGAGCGATGTAACCATTTCGGGCGAAGGCTTGAACGATACAACCACCAATGCCAACGGTGAGTTTTTTTACGAAAAAGTAGAAGTGAAAACCTACACATTAAAAGCTTCAAAAACCGGCTATTTAATTGGAAGTAGTGATGTTAAAGTTGTAGCCGACAAAACCGTAGAGCCTTTAATTCAACTAAAATTGGGCGACAAACCTACTGTTTCAACCAATACGGTAGTAAAAATAAATATGACAAAAGCCGAAGTAAGTGGGCGTTTGAACGCAATCGGCTCATCGGAAATCACCGCTTACGGACATTGCTGGGGAACGACCTCAAATCCAATCGTTGAAGAGAACAGCATTACAAATTTTGGAACTTCAAATACTGTTAATCAAGCATTTACATCAAATCTTGAAGATTTAACACCCAACACACAATATTATGTAAGGGCTTACGCCGAAAACAGTTTCGGAATCGTTTACTCCACGCAAGTTACTTTTCAAACTTTGCCCGGTGAACCAACTGTTATGACCAATGCAGCTACCGATATTCAATTCAATAAAGCTCAGGTTATTGGAAATGTTACTGCTCTGGGAGCAAGCAACTTAACTCAACACGGGCATGTGTGGTCTAAATCGCCCAATCCGACTTTGAGCGATTTCAAAACTACTTTAGGTGCAAAAACCACAACCGGAAATTTTACCAGCACACTTGAAAATTTGGAAATGGAAACCACTTACTACGTGCGAGCTTACGCAACGAACAATAGCGGAACCACTTACAGCAATCAAGAGATTTTTACAACAAACAATCGATTTAAAGATTCGCGCGATGCAAAATGGTACGATATTGTAAAAATAAATGGCAAAATTTGGCTAAAACAAAATCTGAATTACGATGCTCCAAACTCCATTTGCTATCAATTTTCGGACTACGACTGCTCTATTTACGGACGGTTTTACAGATTTAGCGATGCCGCCGCTGCCCTACCCAGTGGTTGGCGTTTACCTACCGAAACCGATTTCAACGAATTAATTACTTTTTTAAACGGAACAACCGTAGCCGGCGGAAAAATGAAAGATGCAAATATAAATGGCACAGTTTCAAAATATTGGCAAGCTCCCAATCTTGGCGCAACAGACGAAAGCGGTTTCAAAGCCTACGGAAGCGGTTATTTGAATAAATCGAACCAACCCATTGAACACCAGCAGTCTGCAATGTTTTGGACGAGTACCGCAGCCAATTCAACGCAAGGACGCTGTTTGCGTTTGCATACAAACAATACAGAAGCTCAAATTTTATCTTACGATAAAGAATTTTTCTTCTCAATTCGCTGTATATTAATTCAATAAATTTGAAAATTTGAAAATTAGGAAATTTACTTTTATATTTTATAACCCCAAATAATTTAAAATTATCTAATTTTCATTTTTTTATTTTTTCATTTTTCAAAAATTTTTTTTTGATTTTAAATAATTGAAAATTAATTAAATAAAAAAAAGTTTTATTTTTTTTGAAAAAAAATTTGCATAGAAAAAAATAGTATTTATATTTGCACCCGATTTCACTGCGGATGTGGCGTAATTGGTAGCCGCGCCAGACTTAGGATCTGGTGCCGTGAGGCGTGGGGGTTCGAGTCCCTTCATCCGCACAAATAAAGTTCATAGCTAAAATGTTTTAAAAACCGCTAAAGCTCTTAATACGTTTTAGCGGTTTTTTTGCTTAATTTTTTTTATATAAAAAAACGGCACATTTAAAAATAATCAAGTATTGTTAGACATTTCGATTCTTTTTTTTAAAAAAAAAGATAAAAAAAAATTAATAAATCAATGAAAATTGTAAAAGAAAATACAGGCGATTTAACCGCCGTTTTGAATGTAACCATTGAGAAACAAGATTTCGAACAAAAAGTAGAAAAAAGATTAAAAGACTATCGCAAAAGTGTTACTTTGAAAGGTTTCCGTACCGGAATGGCTCCTTTGGGATTAGTTAAAAAAATGTACGGAAATTCGATATTAGTCGAAGAAGTAAATAAGATTTTATCGAACGATATGAACGATTACATTCAAAAAGAAATGCCCAATATCATTGGCGATGTACTTCCAATTGAAGAAAAATCCCCTTCATTTGATATTGACAATTTATCCGATTTAACTTTTTCATTTGAAGTAGGTTTTGCTCCCGAAATCAATTTGAATTTAACAAAAGAGGTTGAATTTCCTCTATATAAAGTAAAAATAACCGACGAAATGCTCGAAACGGAAATTGAACGATTGACCATTGAGTACGGACAACAAAAAAATACTGGAGTAGTTTCTGAAAATAGCTTAGTTTACTGCGAAATTGAAGAAATAACCTCAGAAGAAAACGAACAAATCGACAGCATTTATATAGAAAGAACTCCTATTTCAGTAACTAAAATAGCCGATGAGGAGATAAAAAATATGTTTATGGGTGCAAACGAATCGCAAGTTTTAAATTTTGATGTAGCCAAAGCATTTGCCAACGATGCCGATTTAGCAGCTCTTTTTGCAGTAGAACAAGCCGAATTGGAAGAAAAAGTAAAGTCCAAATCTTTTAATTTTACCATTATAGAAATTTTAGATTTTACAAAAGCAGAATTAAATTCTGATTTTTTTGATAAAATTTACGGTATGGGAAAAATTCAAACCCAAGAGGAATTTAAAGAAAAAGTTATTGAAAGTATTAAAAAATCTTATGAAAAAGATAGTTTATATCGCTTTAGAATCGATGCAAAGGAAAAATTAATGAACGACAATGAAATAGCCTTGCCCGATGAGTTTCTAAAACGCTGGATTAAAAGTCGTGATAAATCGATAACAGACCAACACATTGAAAAAGAATATGATGCGGTGGCAAAAAATTTCCGCTGGGATTTGCTTCGTACTAATATATTGAAACAAAGCAATTTAAAAGTAACTGATGCCGACATAAAAGCAAGTGCCGTAGAAATAGCCAAAGCTCAGTTTGCACAATACGGAATGGGCAATTTACCCGACGAGCAATACGGTTATTATGCCGAAACGCTATTAAAAGACCAAAAATACAGCACTTACATTAGAGAATCAGCCATCGACAATAAAGCCTTAACTGCTGTTTTTTCAGCCGTTTCTTTATCGGAAAAAGAAGTAAGCATGGAGGAGTTTAATCAACTTTTTGCATAGCCTTTTTGCAATATAAAAAACACCTTTTTTCTTTTTTTAGAAAAAAGGTGTTTTTTTATTTTTTGTAAAAAAAATAAAGTTTTTGTTAAAAAAAATATTTTTCTAAAAAAAATAACTATTGTATATTTGCAAATTGTTAAAAATATTTTTATTAAACTTTATGGAAAAAAAGAATAAAAAAATAAAATATTAATTTCGAAAATTGATAAAAAAATGATACCACAAAACGAATTTTATAAATACGCAACCAAACATTTGGGAATAAATAGTACCACTTTGTTTAAGGTAAGTTCTGCTATATCAAATAATTACATTTCTCCAACCATTATCGAAGAGCGTCAATTAAATATTGCTTCAATGGACGTTTTTTCACGCTTAATGATGGATAGAATTATCTTTTTGGGGCTACCCATTGACGACTATGTGGCAAATATTATTCAAGCTCAATTGCTTTTCTTAGAATCATCTGACCCTGATAAAGATATACAAATTTATTTCAATACTCCGGGCGGTTCGGTTCATGCCGGATTGGGAATTTATGACACGATGCAATACATAACTCCCGATGTAGCAACCATTTGCACCGGAATGGCAGCTTCGATGGGTGCTGTGCTTTTAACTGCCGGCGCAAAAGGAAAACGCACAGCTTTAAAACATTCCAGAGTGATGATTCACCAACCTATGGGTGGTGCATCGGGTCAAGCTACTGATATTGAGATAACTACACGCGAAATCATTAAACTTAAAAAAGAACTTTATACCATCATTTCAAACCACAGCGCAAAACCTTATGAACAGGTAGAAAAAGATTCAGACCGCGATTACTGGATGACTTCTGAAGAAGCGAAAGCTTACGGAATGATTGATGAGGTTTTAGTGCGCACAAAGTAAAAAAGTATTTAGTCAAAAATACAACGTCTTTTTACATTTTATTTTTTTTAGTTCGTTCATTTTTAAAAATTTTGTTTAAAAAAAGATTCTAAATAATGTTTTTTAGATAGTTATCTGAATAATTGAATTTTACAAAAATTTTAAACTTTTGAGAAAACCCATTAAACTCAGATTCCTTTTTAAAAAAAATGAACGAATTATTAAATTTATAATAAAAATTTTATAAAAAAGACGAAAGAATTTATACAAAAAGAAAATTGATGAAAAAAAAATCTATGGATAAATGTTCGTTTTGCGGTTCGTCAAAAAATGAAGTTGAGTTGCTGATAGGCGGAATAGACGGTTTCATTTGCGAATCGTGCGTGGACCAAGCTTATGAAATAGTTCATAAACAGCCTGAATTGAACAATAATTTTGATGTTAATAAAATAAAACTTCTTCGCCCGATTGAAATTAAAAAATTTCTCGACAAATATGTAATTGGTCAAGACGATGCCAAAAAAGTATTATCGGTAGCCGTTTACAACCATTACAAACGGATTTTGCAAGAAAATCATCATGCAAGCGACGAGGTTGAAATCGAAAAATCAAATATTATTTTGGTTGGGGAAACGGGAACTGGCAAAACGCTTTTGGCGCGAACCATTGCTAAAATGCTCAATGTACCTTTTACAATTGTTGATGCAACGGTCTTAACTGAAGCGGGTTACGTGGGCGAAGATGTTGAAAGTTTGCTAACTCGCTTGCTACAAGCAGCTAATTACGATGTGAAAGCTGCCGAAAAAGGCATTGTTTTTATAGATGAAATAGATAAAATAGCCCGAAAATCGGACAATCCATCGATAACGCGCGACGTTTCGGGCGAAGGCGTGCAACAGGCATTGCTCAAAATTTTGGAAGGCTCGAAAGTGAATGTTCCACCGCAAGGCGGACGTAAGCACCCTGACCAGAAAATGATTGAAGTGGACACTAAAAACATTCTTTTTATCGCCGGCGGAGCTTTTGACGGCATCGAACGTAAAATTGCTAAACGATTGAATACTAAAGTTGTAGGCTATTCAGCAAGCAAACAAAAAGAGAAAATAGATACTTCAAATTTTTTGCAATACATTGCACCACAAGACCTTAAATCTTTTGGATTGATTCCAGAAATCATTGGTCGCCTTCCGGGTTTAACATATTTGAATCCGCTTGATAAACAGGCTCTTAGAAATATTTTAACAGAACCGGTCAATTCTATCATCAAACAATACAAAAAACTATTTAAAATGGATAAAATTGAATTATCCTTTGATGATGATGTTTTTGATTATATTGTAGAAAAAACCTTAGAATATAAAATTGGTGCCAGAGGCTTACGTGCTATTTGTGAGGAGATTATGCTCGATGCCATGTACAATTTGCCATCGGAAAAATCGGCAACTACTTTTCATGTAACTCTCGATTACGCCAAAGAACGCCTCGAACTAAGCGACAAAATAACAAGGCTGAGGGTGGCGTAGATTAATTTATTTTTTGTAGATAAAAAACTTGGTATTTTTTTTATAAAATGTCAAGTTTTTTATTTTAAAAATAAGCTATTTTTTTTAATTAAGATAAATGAAGCAATACGATGTAATAATTTTGGTCGATTCTGGAATCGGAAATGCAATAGAAGCTTTGTACTCGGTCGAATATTGCATGAAAAATAACAAGAAAGTTGGTATTTTTCTTAACAAAATCAGTCAATCTTTTCAGAATTATCTAAAAGAATGCTATGGCTCGGAAATAATTTTGGAAAACTTAACTAACAAAAAAGCTAATTATTTATTACATTCTTTCACTTATCAAGATAGTTTTGAGCTTGAATATTCTCACTATTTTTATATACAGCCCGATTTTAACAGCAGTAAATATAAGAGTGAAACCGAACAATACTTAGAAATAGTAAAAGCACTTTTTCCTTCGGAATTTAAAAGTGAAGCATTACTTTACTTACAAGAAGATTTTTCCGAAAAAGTAAAAGCCTTGCAAATAGAAACGAAATTCATTCTTTATCCCGGAAGTACATATCCAAATGCCTATAAACGCTGGCCTCATTTCGACGAATTGATACTCAAACTTGGCGAAGAAAATGTAATAGTACTCGGCGGAAACGATGATTTGAATGTAGATTACTCTTATATTTATCCCAAATATATTACCCGTTTTTTTTCTCAAATAATACTTGATAATATTACTTTTTGGCGTTTTTTGCGAAAATTAAATTTACTTATTCCTTTTTCGCATAATGTAAATTTGAAAGATAAAAAATATTCGTTTTTCAACGCATTTTCATGGAAAGAATTAGCTGCAATTTTCAAAAGAAGCAAGCAATTTATAGGAAACGATGGCGGGTTAAGTCAATTAGCAGGTGCTGCCGGAGCAAGGGGACTTGTAATTTTTGGCGCAACATCAATAGAAAAAAACAAAGCGTATAATTCTAATTTAAAGCCCATTAGTCTAAATTACGAATGCCAGCCGTGCCAATTTGCAAAACTGGGAATTTTGGCGAAAAAATTTTATATCAACTGTCCATATCAAATTAAGTGTTTGACTAATTTAAAAACAGACAAAATACTTGAAAATTTATAAAATACTACTATGATGAACTTAGAAATAGAAATTGTTCATTACACAATTGAAGACCTTAAATTAGAAGTTCAAAAAGAGGTGTTTTTTGAAGGTCAAACTGTTTTGCCTATTACTAAGCATAGAGCTATTTCTCACATAAATAACCCACGAGCGAGTGAAAATGATACCGTTTTATTAATTGCCAAAGCAAAAAATCAGATTTGTGGCTACATTGGAATGATGCCGGATTATTTATTTTACGAAAACTCAAAAACTAAAATTGCATGGCTAAGTACTTGGTGGGTTTCCCCCGAATTAAAAGGACAAGGACTCGGTTATAGGCTTATGAAAGAGGCTTTTAAATGCTATGATGATAATATTTTAGCTATTTCTCCATCAAAACATTCTTTAAAAGTATTTCAGCAATCTGAAAAATTTAATTTTATAACATTAAATAAAACAAAGGATTATATTTTAAAGTTACCGGGTACTAAAAATGCGAATGCAAAAAATATCTTAAAAAATTTTATCATTAACTTTATCAATTTTTATCAAAATATTAAAATTGATAAATGGCTTAAAAAGAATAAATTAAAATCTTCTATTAAATTTGAAGAAGTAAAAAATATTTCAGACGAAATGAATGAATTTATTTTAAAATCTAATAAAAATTGTATTTTTAAACGCGAGAAAAATGAATTTAATTGGATTTTAAATTTTCCTTGGATTTTAAACAAAGCTTCAATGCCAGATAAAAGACCATTTTATTTTTCTGCCTATTTAGATTTTTTCAATAATAAAAGTGTAATTATTAAAGACAATGAAAAAATTATTGGATTTCTATTTTTAAAAATAAGAGATAGATTTATGTCTGCATCATATTTAGTTATTCAAAATCAGTACTTTAATTCTATTACTACAGTTTTAGGAATAATTATAAAAAAATACAATATTTATTCTTTGACAATTTCAAATGTTTTAATTTCTAATGAAATTGAAAAGCAGAATTTTCCTTATATTAAAGAAAACAAATTTGAATATCCTATAATTGTTTCAAAAAAGTTTAGCCATATTGATTTTTCAAATTATGAATTCCAATTTGGTTTTGGCGATGCTGTTTTTACCTAAAAACTTATTTCCGTTCTATCGTATTTTTTCCTTTAAGTTGGCGTATAAATTTTTCTTTAAAGTTTTGGAGTAGAATTTTTTTTGCGGTTTTTGATGTGTTTTCCATCCAAAAACGGTGATAATTGTATGAAATTTCGTCGTCAAGAAAACCGTCGGCACTGAAAAGTAAATCAATTTCTTGGGTTTTTGATATTTCCGTGAAAAAATCTATTCCAAGTTCATTGTCGTTGAACGGAAAAGCAAATATTCCATAATCTAATTCAAATTTTTGACGTATAATTCGCACGCTTTCAAGTGTTTGTGCAATTTGTTCCTCTGGGCTTAGTTCGCTAAAACGGGCATGATTGAGGCTGTGCGCTCCTATTGCAAAACCTTGTTTCTTTAATTCAAATACTTGTTTGTCTGTTAAATACGGCTTGTTATGTTCTAAATACGCTTTGAAATCCAATTTAAAAAAATCGGCTATTTCTTGAATCAAATCGTTTTCTTGAAATTTAATTTGCTTTAAATTTTCAATTGAATTGGAAAAAGAAATACGGTATTTTTCAAAAATTTGGTTAATTTTATTTTCTGAAAAATTATGCGTGTTTTTTTTATAATAATCAATCAATAAACTTATTTTATTTCTAAAAAAAAGTTCTTTATTGTTGAGAAATTCGGTAGTGAGAAAAAAAACTGCGGGAATGCCTTTTCTGGTTAAAATGGGTGCAACAGTTTCGTACATTTCGCGCATTCCATCATCGAAAGTGAGTAAAAGTGCATCTTTTGGTAGTTCTTTTCCTTGTTTTTGAAAAGCAATCAATTGATGAATGTCGATAAATTCATATCGTTTTTGAAAAAAATCTAAATCTTTAACAAACTCATTTTCATTTCTATATGCGTACAAATTTGAAATAAGCGGATTTTTTTTGTTGCTTACAATGTGGTAAAAAGGTATGATTATTTTTACATTTGCCTTTTTTTGCCAAAAAGAAAAATTTGAAAATGCCATACTTTTTTCTATGGCGCGATGTGTTAAATTTGTTATCATTCGGTAATTAAATTCTTATTTTTCAACCATTTAAGTGCTTCACGCTCGCTTAAACCCGAAAGCGTATTTGATTTTACAAAATCAACGACAACTTTGGGATTTGTTTTTGAGTATTCTCTTAAAATCCAGCCAATTGCTTTGCGAATAAAAAATTCTTTTGAATCTTTTAATTTCAAAATGTATCGAAACATCAATTCTGCATTTGTATTTTTTTTATAACTCAATTGAAATAAAAGGGCTGAGCGTTGAAGCCAAATATTGCCTGAATTTAGCCATTTTTCGGTTACTTCGAGTGTTTTTTCGGGAAATAATTTGAAATATTGTCCTGCAAATTTTGCAGCAATTAAATCTACGGTGTCCCACCAAGATTTTTGAGTAATCATAAATTCAATAATTTCAAGGGTATTTTCTTGATATTTTTTCAAGTATTTTGTCATCAATTCCATGCCAAAATATTGAAAATCACGCTCTGGTTTTTGCCAAAGTTTTTTTATGGCTTCAAACATTTCAGAGAAATCGGGTTTCCCGTTTTCTTTTATGTAAACAGTTGATATTCTTTTTCTTACATCAGACTTCATTCCTACGTAAGGGAACAAATTTTTCATGTAAGCCGATTGAGCTTTTGCATAAGCTTCGTTTTTTTCTTTAAAAAATTCGATTGCTAAATTTTCAATATATGTGTCCATTTTATCCAAAAATCATTTTTAAACCTGTGATTATCATTAATATACCAAATATTTTTTTCAACGTAATTTCGGGTAATTTTAAACTGATTTTTGCTCCCAAATACGAACCCAACAAAAACGGAGGAATTAAAAGCAATGCAACCGTTAAATCAACAAAACCTGCTTGATAAAAATTGTAAGCGGCTGCAATAAAAACGGGCGGAAGCATCAAAGCAAGGCTTGTGCCTTGTGCCAAATATTGCGAGTAATTCAAAATTAATACCAACGCCGGAATGATAACAATTCCGCCTCCAATTCCCAAAACTCCATTAAGTAATCCGGCAAGAGAACCGATAAAAAAAAGGATAAAAATTTCTTTTTTCAAAACCCAAAAAATTAAAAATCTAAATTTAGCGATAAATAAAAAATTCGTGGCAAAATAATGCCGTCGTCCACGCCCCAAGCCCAGTCGGTACGCACAAAATAACCTAAAAGTCGCGCTCTGATACCAAAACCGTAACCATAAACAAACGGTGGACGATTTTTATCTATCACAACCGTAATCGGTCCTTCTTTGATAACTTGCTTTGAATAGCCACTTTCACCGTCCCAAGGATTTAGACCAGACCAAGCCGAGCCAACATCAAAGAAACCAATTACTTGCAAGGTTCTGAAAAAAGTTGAGCTAATCGGGCGGTCGTATAAATATTGAATTATGGGCCAACGAATTTCGTTGTTTAATACCAAGAAATTATCTCCGTTCCGAATGTTTTGCGTAAAGCCGCGCATGTTAGTAGCAACGGTTTGAAATACGTAATTTTTTTCGGTATCAATTGGAATATCGGTGTTGAAAGTAGGCGTTTCCATTGACAAATTTAGCCAATTGTCCACCGCACCCAAATAATAAACAAGGCGTGATTTTCCAAAATTTGTACTCGCAGCTATCCGCGAAGCCCAAATGATGCTGCGATGAATTTTTTGATAATTTCTAAAATCAAAGCCCAAAATAAATAAAGAGCTATTTTTTTCGGTTATAGATTGGTAATATTCACCAAATGCCTTAAAACGCGTGCCATAGTAAATATTTTCAAACATCATGCGCGAATTATCAAAAACATATTGGGCTTTGGCACCTGTCCAAACGCTTGCTATGTTGGGTTCGATAAGTGACAGATAATCAGCCGATTTCAAAACTGCGCGGTCGTGCCGAAAGTTCAAAGTAGTTGAAAATGAAGCTACTTCGCTAAATGGATACGACAAAGTAGCATATAAATTATGCGTGTGAACTTTTTGTTGATAAAATAAATATTCGTCATAATAAGAATAAGCTTGTCGATGAAAAATAAATTGCTTATCCCATTGTTTCTTAACGTTTTCCACGCTTAAAAGGTATTCATTGCTATTAAAATCGGCAGAAAATCGAAATCCGGCAGTAATTTTATAGTTTTCAAACAAATCCAAAGCTCCTATTTTAGTAAGCATGTTAAAACCCGGATTAAAATAAACTTCTCCACCCGAAAACGCTTGATATGAGCTATTTAAAAAACTAAAATCGACTTGCGAAGCCAACGTGTTGGTATAAAATGCCGTTTGATAAATTCGTTTTTTTACAATTTTATTTGTATCTATTTGAGCATTAAAATATTGAGCCGTAGTATCGGGATAATAGTAATGATAAGGTATATCCTTTTCATCTTCAAAAACATAATTATTTATATCAATATCCAAACTATCGGGGTGAGGTAATTTTCTAATGGTTTCAATGGAAACAGTGTCTTTGGGCAAAATTTTATTTTTTTCAACCAAAGCCAAGCTATCCCGTTCGCGCATTTTACGGGTCAAATGCTTGCGCAAATCGGTATCTTGTATATTTTCGGCGAAAGCCTTGCGTCCGGCGTCAAATTGGTCGATGTATAAAAAATATTTGCCTTTTTGAAAAAGAATTTCCGCAGAATTGCCTATTTGCGAATTGATGTCGTAATTGTAAATGTTTCGCTTGTAATTCGTTGTGGTATAAGCATCTGTAAAAGTTCGATAATGAATGGCGGTATCTACAAAAGCTATCGAGCTGTCAATTTTAATCATTTCTCTGTTTATAATTCCTTTTCTATCAGAGAGATAGGTGTATTGGTCTTTTTTAATTTCCAGAGGATTGGTTTCATTAAAATAAGGCGTATTTGTAATTCTGACCAATTTTTTTGCCTTATTTTTATAATCGTAAACAAACAAATCGTAAGTTGAAGCCAACAGGGTTGTGTCGCTTCTGTCCACATACAAACTATCTGATAATCTGTTTGATGCGAAAACAATTTTATTAGAATTGTCCACAAAACGCGGATTTAAGTCGTCGGCAATGTCGTGAGTAATTCTTTCAAAAGTTCCGGCAACAATGTTTCGCACGTAAATATCTGTTTTACCGAGCCTTATGCCCGAAACAACATAAAAAAGTCCGTTGTCTGAATAATCAAAATCAAGGATTTTTTCAATATCAAAAATGCGATGAGTTTGAGTAGCTTTTCTAAAAGTTTTCAGGTACGATTTTTGCCCAAGCGTATAAAGCGATATTTCAATATAACCTTTAAATTCGGTAATAATAGCTAAAATTTCACCATTCGGGTGCCAAGCCAACAAAGGGTACGATAAATCTTGAATCCTATCGAGCCGATTGCCGCGTGAAAGAATTTTTTTCTTCTTTTGAGTTTCCGTATTGTAAAGCCAAAGGGTATATTTTCCCATTTCGTTGGTCATGTAAGTTATGTATTTGCCTGTGGGACTGATTTTTACTTGGCTGTAAAGGTTGTCTTTCATCGGGCGTTTTTGCATGGATTCACCGGAAGGCATATCACGAAGTTCTTCTTCCAAAGTATATTTCTGGTGCAAATTTTCGTACCAAAGTTCGGTCAATTCTTTCAAATTCAAACCCAAAGTATAAATGAAACCTTGCTCTACATTTTTATTTACTTTGGTCATATACACTATGTTAGCTATGCTCGACTTGCCAAAATTTTGCTCAATGTAACGCCAAAGCGAAAAACCGGCTATGGCAGCATCATCGCCCGAAAGTCGATTGAATTTTTTGTATTTTTTACTTAAAATTCCGTCTTTTATTTTGTCTTCAATCACAAAATCGTAAGAGTTTGAAGCATACATAATTAGCCCTTTTTCAAACCATTCGGGAATATCAAAAATAGTGGAATTGGCAAGTTTGTCTTTAAACGACGGTCCGTTCATCATTTCGGTAAAAAGCACCTGCGATATAGCAGCCGTAATTTGATTTCTAAATTTTACGTGGTCGCCCTCGTAATACAAAAAAACTTTATTGTTGATTACTTTTCGAGTGCCGCCAATATTGGTTTCGTTGCTCCCACTAATCAATCCTATGTTACTTTGCTGAAAATCAGACTGTTTGTTGTAAATAAGAAAAATAATTCGTTTGCTCAAATTTTGCTCAAAAACCGTTTCAAGCCGTTGCAATTCTTCCTTGGCAAAATGCGAAACATATTTTGCAAGCGGTTCGCCGTCTTCGTAAAAATACGTATCAAAATCTTCGTAACGATAATATTGCCAATAAATGGGATTGTATTGCACTCTATTTTTTCCAAAAGTCATTTGATGCCCATTATAAAACTGAGAATGAGCATTTTGTGAAATTAAAAAAAGTAAAAGTAATATAAATTGAAGAAAATATGCTTTTTTCATAAAAAAATTTATCTATCTAATTTATTTTCAGTTGTTTGAATAAAAATAATTTTATATTTTTTTATAAAAAAAAATTATTTTTTGAAAATTAATTTTGTGCTAAAATAAAAGCATTTTTTGAAAAAAAGAAAAAATATTAAAAAAAATGATTTTTTTTTTTAGTTTTCAAAACCAAGTTTACAAAACCTTTTTATCTTTGCCTTTTTGTAAAAAAAGAAAAAATATTTTACAAAAATGTTTTTTTTTATAAAATTTTTTTTTTTGAAAAAGAAATAATTCTATATTTCATTGAAATTTAACAATTTACATAAAAATTTTATTTTTTTACGAAAGTAAGAAAAAAAAAGAAATTACAAACTTTTATTTAAAAAAGTATGAGCGAAAAAGAGGAAAAATCACTGAATTTTATTGAACAAATTATTGAAGAAGATTTAAAAAACGGCAAAAATCAATCGCGTGTGCATACGCGTTTCCCGCCCGAACCCAACGGATATTTGCACATTGGTCATGCCAAATCCATTTGTTTAAATTTCGGAATTGCCCAAAAATATGGCGGTACATGCAATTTGCGTTTCGACGACACCAATCCGGTGAAAGAAGACGTGGAGTATGTTGATTCGATAAAAAAAGACATTAACTGGTTGGGTTTCAATTGGAACGAAAACCTTTTTTTCGCCTCCGATTATTTTGAAAAATTGTATGAATATGCCGTTTTATTAATTAAAAAAGATTTGGCTTATGTGTGCCAACTTTCGGCGGAAGAGATTGCTGCTCAGAAAGGTACGCCCACTCAACCCGGACAACACAGCCCATACAGAAATAGAAATGTGCAAGAAAATTTAGACCTTTTTGAGCGTATGCGAAAAGGCGAATTTGCGGAAGGCTCGCACTCTTTGCGTGCAAAAATTGACATGGCGTCGCCCAATATGCACATGCGCGACCCGCTTTTGTACCGAATAAAATTTGCACATCACCACCGAACTGGCGACAAATGGTGCATTTATCCCATGTACGATTTCGCACACGGACAGTCCGATTACATCGAAGGCATTACGCATTCGCTTTGTACGCTTGAGTTTGAGGTGCATCGCCCGCTTTACGAGTGGTTTGTGGAACAAATTTTTGGCACCGATTACAGACCGCGACAAATTGAATTTGCTCGTTTGAATTTGAATTATACCGTAATGAGCAAACGCAAATTGCTGCAATTAGTTAAAGAACAATATGTTAGCGGTTGGGACGACCCGCGTATGCCTACCATTTCGGGCTTGCGCCGAAGAGGTTACACGCCGACTTCTATTCGCAATTTTGCCGATATTATTGGAATTGCAAAAAGAAATAACGTAATTGATGTAGCTCTTTTAGAACACAGCATTCGCGAAGATTTGAACAAAACGGCTTTGCGCGTAATGGCGGTTTTGAACCCCATAAAAGTAACCATAACCAACTATCCGGAGGGCGAATCGGAATGGCTGGAAGCGGTAAACAACCCCGAAGATGAAGCGGCAGGCGTGCGCCAAGTGCCTTTTTCGCGTCATTTATTCATTGAGCAAGAAGATTTTATGGAAAATGCTCCCAAAAAGTTTTTCCGTTTAACCAAAGGTGGCGAAGTTCGTTTACGTTATGCGTATTTTATTACGTGCAACGAGGTGGTAAAAGACGAAAACGGCAATATTTCAGAGCTTTTGTGCAGTTACGACCCGCTTTCAAAAGGTGGAAAATCGCCCGACGGACGCAAAGTTAAAGGCACATTGCATTGGGTTTCAGAGCCTCACGCGCTCAATGCCGAGGTTCGTCTTTACGATAGGCTTTTCAATCATGAATCGCCCGATGGCGACAAAGAAGTGAATTTTTTAACACACTTGAATCCCAATTCGTTACAGGTTTTGAAAAATTGCAAATTAGAACCCGATTTAGCTAAAGCTGAAATTGAAGACCGCTATCAATTTGAGCGTCTGGGCTATTTTTGTTTGGACAGCAATTCTACACCGGAAAATTTAATTTTCAACCGAACGGTGGCTTTACGCGACACTTGGGCAAAAGAACAGAAAAAAGAAGAATAATTTTTTTACCAAAAAATTTTTTAATAAACTCTGCGAGAATCATATTGTTTCTCGTAGAGTTTTTTATTTTCGCATTCAATCTATTTCTAAACTCTTGTTAACGTAAAATATTTATTTTTTTATAATAAAATGTATGTTTTTTTAAATTTATACTCTTTTTTTATCAAAAAAAATAATTAAAAAAAATATCTTTTTTTACAATTTTTTTTAAAATATTAAAAAAAAAATTCTTACCCGCAATTTTAAGCTATAAAAAAATAGAACGAACTATACGAAAAATGATTTAAAATTTGACTTTTTATCCATTTACATTTACTACATCAATTTAATCAAAACAGATTGATAATAAATAAATTAAAAAATATTCTTATACATCAAAATGAATTTATTCAAGTTAATATTTTAACCTTTTGCAGTATATTTTCAATCGAATTTAAACCATTCTTCTAAATCTTCGCAAGATTTTTTCTTAAAAGTTTTATGAAAAAATTCTCCGGCATTTTTATCAAAATAATAATCTTCGCGCCAAACATCAATATTTTTTATAACTTGCTCAATGGCATCTAAAATAAAATACAACTCGTCATTTGTCATTGTCGGGTGCAAGGAAAGCCTTACCCAGCCCGGCTTTAAAGTCAAATCGCCTCCTTCAATTTTACTGGAAATGTCCTTGGATTTGAATAAGTCCACATTAAGTAAAAAATGTCCGTAAGTGCCTGCGCATGAGCAACCTCCACGTACTTGAATACCAAAACGGTCATTTAAAAGTTTTACAACCAAATTGTGATGAATGTGTTCAATAAAAAAAGAAAAAACACCAATTCTGTCCAATTTATTTTCTTCTAAATTGTGTAAACCTTTAATTTTTTTTAATCCCTCAGAAGCTATTGTAATCAGTTCATTCTCACGCAGATGAATATTTTTACAGCCCATTTGTTCTTTGAGTTCGATGGCTAAAGCAACACGTATGGTTTGCAGAAATCCGGGAGTTCCGCCGTCTTCGCGGGCTTCGATGTCGTCAATGTACGATTGCTCGTTCCAGCGATTTGTCCAGCGAACCGTTCCACCGCCCGGATGGTCGGGTACTTTGTTGTTATACAATGCTTTATTGAAAATTAAAATGCCATTACTTCCGGGTCCGCCTAAAAATTTATGAGGTGAAAAAAAAATGGCATCGAGTTGTTCCATTGGGTCGGCAGGGTGCATATTTATTGACAAATAAGGAGCTGAGGCTGCAAAATCGACAAAACAAAAGCCATTGTATTGATGAATAATTCGAGCCAACTGATAATAATCCGGCTGAATACCCGTAACATTTGAACATGCCGAAAAAGCTCCAATAATAAGCTTTCTATCAGCGTATTGCTTAATAATTT
This sequence comes from Paludibacter propionicigenes, assembly GCA_020721325.1. Lineage (GTDB taxonomy): Bacteria > Bacteroidota > Bacteroidia > Bacteroidales > JAIFNL01 > JAIFNL01. Next base: position 66,643 of record DYNA01000001.1, on the reverse strand, counting down.
CACGGAATTTTTGATAACAAACCTGCATGTTTTCATCGGGTTCTAAAATAACCACATCGGCTATGGTTTCATTCCACGATGTATGATTGGAGTGATGCTCCATGTGTGTAACAAAAACTACAGGTCGCTCATTATCAGGTAGTTTTATAGGTTCAATGTAATCAAAAATACGTTCTGGAACTTTTAAACCAATGATTCTCTGAAATTTACTCACAGCTCCGGTCATGCCGTTTCCTGTTGCTATTAAAACATCATCGCATGAAGCGTTTACGTGTTTTTTTATTTTTTTTTGTGCCAAATGATAAGCATGAGTCATAGTTGTGCCGGTTTCACTGGCTTCGGAATGCGTATTTGCAACAAAAGGACCGAAAATATTTTTAATTTTTTCTTCAATGGGAGCATAAAGTCTGCCGCTGGCTATCCAATCGGCATAAATTATTTTTTTTTCGCCGTAAGGCGATTCAAAAGTCTGATTAATTCCTATAATATTTTCTCTAAACCGTTGAAAATAAGATTCTAATTGTGTCATTTTGATTAATAATTGTTGTTAAAAAATTAAATTTTACATTATTTTTTAAAATCAAATATTTTATACAATTTTTAAATAAATAGTCAGATATTTGTAAAACAAAAAAAAAGGTAAAATTATTATTCAAGATTTTAAGAAAAAAAGCAGTGATTTTTTTTCAAAACTAATTATTAAAACCGGATTAAAAAAAGTTAGAATTATATTTTTAAATCAAAAAAAAACATAACAAACTATAACTTTAATTTTCAACAATTTACAATAATAAAATTTTAAGTAGAATGCTTAAAAACATAAAAAAAGCAGAATAAAATGGAAAAAAAATTTCTCTAAAAAAGCAAAACATTTATAATAAAAAATTATAACCATTTTCTCTTTTTAAAATAATAAATCATCGTAAAAACAATTAAAATCATTATTATCCACATGTATAAATAGGCATTTGGAATTTTGAACTCAGGAATATCGGGAAAATTTGTACCGTAAATTCCGGCAACGAAAGTAAGAGGAATAAAAATAACTGAAAAAACGGTTAAAAATTTCATAATATCGTTCAAACGCCCAGCCATATTGGTGTGAAAAACATTGAGTTGGTCTGCTAAAATGGCTCTGTAGCTATCAAGCGACTCGTTTGCATGTTCTATTATTTCTTTAAGATTTTGAATGTGAACCCATAAGTTTTCAGCTATTAAATCGGATTCAATTTTATCTAAATTTAAAATTAATTCGTAACAAGGTTTTATATTTTTTTGCAAAAACACAATTTCTCTCTTATAATAATTTATATCTTCAACAATTGAATTATCGAAAGAAGTTGTTAATTTTTCATCTAAAGCTTCAATTTTTTCGCCTAAACGGCTGATGACATAATTGTAATTTTCAAAAACTGCATCTATCAGAGCTACAGCTAAATAATCCGTTCCGGCAGTTCTTATTGTTCTTTTGCTTTTTTTAATACGTTCTCTAATATTGTCGAAAACATCGCCATGTACTTCTTGAAAAGAAATCAGAATGTTTTTTTTAAGAATTAAAACTAAATTTTCGGAAAAACTTTTTTGAAGTTCTTCATTAAACTGAATCATTCGTACCGAAATGTAAATAAAATTATCGTAATCTAAAAACTTTGGACGCGCATGTGGATTCATAACTTCAGAAACAACCAAAGCGTTTAAATTAAAGTATTCAGATATTTTTCGCATTAATTCAGAATCGTGAATTCCATCAATATTAAGCCAAGTAGTAGTTTCAGTATCTTTGTATTTTACCGCTTTTTTTAAATCGTTTATTACAATTTCCTCTAATTTTTCATTGTTGTAATCCAATAACCGCATGAAAACAGAGTCCATTTTTTTATTGCCTCTAAAAATAAAGGCTTCCGGCGACATTCCTATTTCTTCTTTTTTTGCTTTTATAAAACGTGGCATTTTTCTTAATAAAAAATTCTATTTTTTTATAAATATTTTTCAACAAAAAGATTGATAACTTCTACTAAAATGAGTGCTATAATAATGATTTCTAATTGATTACTTCGCTTATGCTGCATCAAGTCTTTGAATAAATCCAAATTTTCGTCAATTATTCGTAAATTATAATCAATGCTTCTAAATCGATTTTTAATTTCAAAAACTTTGGTTAAACCAATATCAATTTTACTTAAATATTGGTCATTCCAAGCGGCTTCGGGCTGTTCAAACACATAAAGCTGTTCAACTATATTATTTTTAACTATTAAAGTTTTTCCAATAAATTTTAATAAAGTTTTGTTGGTTATCAAAAGTCTGCCTTTTTTTTCGAGCATTTTGGTGTAATTATTGGTTTCGTTAAGCATCTGAATTGCTTGATTTTGATAGTAATCCAACGCAACAGACTGAGCAATATTTAACGAAATGGTTTTAATTACATCTGAATTTATTTGTGTTAAAAATGCTTCATTGTGCTCAAATTTATCATTATCCAAACTTTTGTGAATAGTAAATTCTTCGGAAAGCTTTTCTTTTAAGGGTTTTCCGGCATAATTTAATAAAAACTCAATGTGTTCGGAAATTTTAATTTCATCGTATCCATAAAAAACAACTACTCCGTAAGATAAAACATATAAATATTTATCATTTTCATTTGCATAATACGCATCGGAACTTGAATAGGAATGTAAATTTCCGGTATAATTGTTTTTAAACTGCTTTAAATCAATACTTTCTGCAATTTGATATGCTTTTATAATCATAAAAATTTATATTAGAGAAATCAAATAAAAAACCTTATTATTTTTTTAAAATTTTGTTATAAATACTTTTTTAAATTAATTTTTAACCACATCAAATACAAGCATTTTGCTAAAATTATAAAAAAATATTTTTCATAAAATATTCATTTTCAATGTTTTAAATTTTATAAAAAAAGAACCTTAGCTATGAAAATTATTTCTTAATTTTTAAACTGATTGCCAAACCACCACCAGTTGCTAAAACAAAACTTTTTTCATCACCTTTTTTAAGAAGCATTTTTTCAATTACTAAACCCGTTGGATTGTTCTTCCAATGAGCATTTTCGGCATCTTTATAAATTGTAGCTTCGTATTCTTTCGATTCATCTAAAAAATCGAATTTAATATTTATCGGACGACTGTTTTCATCGGTTATTGCGCCTAAAAACCAATTTAGTGTATTTCGCTCTTGTCGCGCAATGCACACATAATCACCTACTTCGCCATCAAGAACCTTTGTTTGTTCCCAATCCACACCTACATCGGAAATGAATTGAAATGCCGGATTTCCCTCATAATTTTCGGGCAAATCGCAAGCCATTTGGATAGGACTGTAAATAACCACGTAAAGTGCAAGCTGTTGAGCAAGGGTTGTATTAATGCTGTTTTTTTCGGAAATTTTAAATTTAAAAACTCCGGGTGTAAAATCAATCGGACCGGCAAGCATACGCGTAAAAGCCACAATTGGCAAGTGTTCTGGAGGATTTCCACCGTCGGCAGCCCAAGCATTAAATTCCTGCCCACGCAAACCTTCGCGGGAAATTATATTCGGATAAGTTCTTCTCAAACCCGTTGGTTTTATGGGTTCGTGAGCATTTATTGCCACTTGATACTTCAATCCGGCTTGCACAACGCGCATGTGGTGATTAACCATCCATTGCGAATGATGATATTCTCCTTTTGGAATAATTTTTCCTACGTAACCTGTTTTAACTGAGTGAATTTGAAGTTTGTTCATCAATTTAAAAGCAGTATCAAGCTGTTTCTCGTAAGTAGTTACTGCTGAAGCGGTTTCGTTGTGCATAATAATTTCAACCCCTTTTTGGCGACCATATTTTACAACTTCCTCTAAATTGTAATCAGGATACGGAGTTACAAAATCAAAAATTCCTTCACGACCATCGCTTGTCCAATCTTCCCAACCCGTATTCCAGCCTTCTACAAGCAAACCTCCTATGTTATGTTTTGCGGCAAAATCAATATATTTTTTGGCATTTTTTGTGTTTGCGCCATGTACTTTACTTTTATACGCCCAACTTGATTTTCCAACGTGCATTTCCCACCAAATTCCCACGTATTTCATTGGTTTAAACCAACTTACATCTTTAACTTTTGAGGGTTCATTTAAGTTCAAAATTAAATTTGACGCAATTAAATCTTTGGCTTTTTCTACAATTTGAATGCTGCGCCAAGGAGTTTTAAATGGCAACTTAACTTTTGCTGCATATCCAAAACGCTCAGAACTTACTAATTTTGAGTTCATTGCTAAATTTTTGGCATCAATTTCTAAAGTCATTGAAGCATAATCGACCAAAGCCGCTTCGTGAAAACTCAAATGCACTCCGGATTCTGTGCGCATTGTAAAAGGCGTATGCACGGCATTGAAAGGAATATGGCTTTGAGCCAAAGTATGCTCATTTTTTAAGCTAAGTACGTCAATATCAGAGAATTTTGATGTGCGATATAAATGTTCATAACAATCCCAATCTGCCGGAGTCCACCAACAAGTGTGATTTCCAAGTAATTTGAAAGTTGTTTTTTCGTCTGTAATAACCAGAGAATCAACACTTTCCTGCTCATGAAATTCATAGCGCAAACCTATTCCATCGTCATAAACTCTAAAATAAATTGATAATGAACGCTTTGGAGCTTGTCGTTCTTTTAATTTAATCACAACTTCGTTGTAATTATTAGCCACAACGCGCTGCTCTCCCCATGGCATTTCCCAAGTTTCTGAAACCGATTTTTTTGATACTTTAGCAATTCTAAGTCCTTTATTGAAAGCACTTTGCCCTTCAAATTCAAATTTAAAAGCTGATGTATCAATTATCAATTGATTATTAAATTTAACCAAATAATTGGGTGAACCATCGGATTTTAAAAAAAATTCTATACCAATATTTTCAGATGGAGATTTTAAATCAATAACGGTTTGTTCAGTTTTTGTACATGAAAAAATGGTAATAAAAAACCCAAAAATCCAAAAAAAGTTATATTTATTCTTTCTCAAATTGTTCATAATTAAATTTTTCTAATATAATTTTATCATTTTTTTTTTTTTATAAAAGTAAAAATACAAATAATATTTTATTAAATCCAAATTTACGTATTTTTTTTTTGAAAATAATTATTTTTAACAAAAAAATAAAAAAAAACAATTGATTTTTAAATATATAGAAAAATAAAATAGAAAAAAAACTATTTATTTTTTTGAATTGAGTTTAAAAAATAGGTATTTATGTTTAAAAGTGAATAGACCTCATGATTCAAATTGGTAATATTAACTTTTTCGTTTTTAATTTTAATTGCTTTTTGATTTTGTGTTTTAAATTTTAACTCTTCATTTTCTGAATAATTTTTAGAATAAAAAGTAAATAATTCTTCGTCTTGAAATAAAGTTTCAATATTCCATTCAGTATCCCACAAATTAGCTGAATGTGAAAGACTTGCACCCAAAAAACTAAAAAAACCACTGTTTGAGTTGGTTGCATTTCCTTTTTTAATCTTCAAAAAACCAGACCTTGCATTGGTACTTATCGAAATAACTAAATTTTTAGAATTTTGAAAACTTTCATTAAAATATTTTATTTCGGTAAAAAATAAACTATCGGTTTGCTCCACATTTTCCGAAAAATCGCTGTTTTCAATTTGAAAATTATCCTGCTGAACATTCTGGAAAGTTTGAAAAATTTCATTTATTCTTACAACAGATTGAATTTCCATTTTATTTTCATCTGTTCCTGCGCACAAAATATAAAGATTTCCGTTGTTATCAATCGAACTTCCTATGGTTTCATTGTTAATTTCAGCAGCATAATCATTTATCTTTTTCCCTTTTTTATCAAAATTTAATAAAGAAATTTGGTATAAACTATCATTATCCGTAAAATTAGTTTTTAAAAGCACATTTAACTGATTATCAGAATTTAAATAGGTGTGCATACTGCTATTTTTTAAATTAAAATCGTTTGAAAATTCGAAAATTTTAGACCAAAGTGGTTCACCTTTTTTACTTAATTTCAAAATATAATATGCTAACTTACTATTATCCAAGTCATTAATAGAACCAACAAACCATATATTCTGAGAATCATCGGTTTTTATATCGGTAACCGACAAAACTGCTTGCGGCATATAAATTACTTTTTGCCATATTTTTTTATGGTTTTTACTGTATTTTGTAATCAAAAATTCACCTATTTTCTCATGAGTAATGCAAACCGCTTGATGTGTAAGTTGCTTATTACTTTCAAAGCAATTTATGGTAACATAATCGCCGGTTTGAAACTTTTGAAGTTTAAAAGAACTATAATTCAATGGTTTAGGCTGAGAATCGGCAGTAGAAACCACAAGACAAAGTAAAATATAGGATATTATTTTAATACAATTGAATTTCATTTTTTATAAAATAAAATAAAAAAAACTAAATAATTTTACTTTAAAATACGAAAAAAATAGCTTTTTGTTTCATAAAAAATGAAAAAAAAGTGAAAATTAAGATTTTTTACCAAAAAATTTAACTCTCCGCTGCAACCGCTTTTAAATTATTTTTTATGGAAATATTTTTTGTATTTTCGGCAATTGTTTCTTGTTTTATAAATTCTCCTAATTCTTCTATGGTCAATTTCATTTTCAATTTGCCGAGTTTAGCTACAGAAATATACCCGGTTTCTTCTGATACCACTATAATTATTGCATCAGAATTTTCTGAAGTACCTAAAGCAGCTCTGTGCCTTAAACCCAAATGTTTAGGTAATCTTTTATTTGCCGAAACGGGCAAAATACAGCCTGCTGCAATAACTTTATTGTTACTAATAATCACACCTCCATCGTGTAAAGGACTATTTTTAAAAAAAATAGTTTCAATCAAACGATTTGATACATCGGCGTTTATAATTTCACCTGTTTCAGCAAAATTGGTTAAACGTGTTTTATTTGAAATTACAATTAATGCACCGGTTCTGGTTTCCGACATGTGTTTACATGCCGATAAAATAGGTGCTATTTGCTTGATTTCTTTATCATTAGGCTCTGAAAAAAAAGCTAATAATCTTGAAAAAGAAATTTTAGAATTTGAAAAATATTGTGAACCTATTATCAATAAAAAACGCCTTATTTCTTGCTGAAAAACGATTACTAAAGCTATAACTCCTAATCCCATTACTTGACCTAATATACTACTAATCAAGTGCATATCAAATGCTCTTACCAACATCCAGATTAAGTAAGTTAAAAATATGCCAACAAATATATTTATCGCCACTGTACCTTTAATAAGCTGGTAAAATTCATAAAGTAACAGTGCTACTAAAAAAATATCAAGTACATCGAAAAATCTAATATCTATAAATCCCATTTTTATAAAAATTAATAATAATTAATATAAATATTTAACTAATTTAATCGTTTCTATTGCTTCTGTAACATCATGCACTCTTAAAAAATGCGCCCCATTTAAAAGAGCAAAAGTATTCAACACCGAAGTGCCATTTAATGCTTTTTTAGCATTGGTTTCGAGCAATTTATATATCATTGACTTTCTTGAGATGCCAACTAAAAGTAATTCTTCAAAAATAGTAAAATTCTTTAAACCTTTCAGCAATTCATAATTTTGTATAATATTTTTACTAAAACCAAAACCTAAATCAAGAATAATATCATTAATACCTTTATTTTTAAGTAATTCAATACGCTTTGAAAAATATAAAATAATATCATTGACTATATTTTCATATCCATAAAAAGAGTGCATTGTTTGTAAATTTCCTTGTAAGTGCATAATAATATATGGCACATTCAAGTCTGCAATTGTATCAATCATCAATTCATCAAAAGTTCCGCCAGAAATATCATTAATTATGTCAATTTCAAAATTTTCAACAACCTGTCGCGCGACTGCCGAACGAAAAGTATCCACAGAAATAATTATTTCAGGAAATTCTTTACGAATAGCAGCTAAAGCTTGAGATAGTCTATATAGTTCCTCTTTTTCTGAAATAAATGAAGCATTAGGGCGCGTTGAAAAAGCACCAACATCAATTATCGCACCACCTTGAGCAATAATTTCTTCTGCTCTTTTTAGAGCTTTAAATACCGAATTATTTTTTCCACCATCAAAAAAAGAATCAGGAGTTAAATTTAAAATTCCCATAACCAAAGGATTTTCAATTTGCAATAGCCTGCCCCTACAATTCAGGGAAAATTTTTTCTTTTCCAAAAACATTTTAACGTGCTGATTTTAAATATAACTAAAAAACAAAATTAAAAAATAAAAAAACATTTATTGAAAAATTGATAAAACTTATAAAAAGTTTTCTATATTTGCAATCTGTTTAAAACTTTATAAAGTAATAAAACATTGGTTTTTAAACTAATAACTTCTAAATAACAATAATTTATTTACTAAATAAAAAAATGCAAACCAACGAACAATTTGCAAAAGCAATTTCTACATGTAAAGAAATATTTGAAAAAAAATTATTCGATTACGGTGCAGCTTGGCGAATTTTAAGACCCGAATCAATTACAGACCAAATTTTTATTAAAGCAAAAAGAATACGTAGTTTTGAAATAAAAAAAAAACAAAAAATAAATGAAAGCATTGAAAATGAATTTATTGCAATTATTAACTACGCTTTAATGGCATTAATTCAGTTGGAATTGAAACCGACTGAAATAGTAGATATAAGCAACAGCGAAGCTATAAAATTATATGATAAATATGCAGATTTTGCGATGGAATTGATGATAAAAAAAAACCATGATTACGATGAAGCATGGCGAAGTATGCGAATATCATCTTATACCGATTTGATTTTGATGAAGTTATATAGAATAAAACAAATAGAAGATAACAAAGGTCAAACATTAATTTCGGAGGGAATAGATTCAAATTACTACGATATTGGAAATTATGCTGTCTTTGCAATAATAAAATTTGATGAGAAAAAGCAAAATAATTAATATTTTTTAAAAATTATAAAAATAAATAATATGGAAAAAAAATCGATTTCTGTATCTTCAAATAAACAAAATTTAATTCAAGTTATTTTACTGCTTTCACGTATTAGTGTTGGAGCAGTATTTACATTTTCGGGCTTTGTAAAAGCAGTCGACCCACAAGGTTCATATATAAAATTTGTAGATTATTTTAATGCTTTTGGCATGCAAAGTTTTGAACCAATGGCTCTTACACTTGCCTTTATATTAAGTGCTGCTGAATTTCTTACAGGTATAGCACTATTACTTAATCTAAAAAGTAAGCTTTTTATTTGGCTTGCTCTATTATTTATGGCTGTTTTTACGCCACTTACGTTTTATTTGGCACTTGAAAATCCGGTAACCGATTGCGGTTGCTTTGGTGATGCATGGATTTTAACTAATTGGGAAACATTTTGGAAGAATATAATAATTACTATTTTCACTCTTCTAATTTTTATGTTTCGCAAAGAAATGAAAGAATGGTATCAAATTAAATTACAATACTTTACACTCCTATTTTTTGTTCTTTCTATCTTTATTTTTCAATATTACAACAACGAACATTTACCAGTAATTGACTTTCGCCCTTATAAAATTGGTGCAAATATAAAAGAAGGAATGCAAATGCCTGCCGGAAAAAAAGCAGATAAATTTTTGGTTATTTATACACTAAAACATACGAAAACCGGAAATACGAAAGAGATTGATAGTGAGAAATATATAGAAGAAAAAATATGGGAAGATACACTTTGGCAAATTACCAAAACAAGCGACCCGATATTGGTAGAAGAAGGCTACAAACCACCTATTCACGACTTTGAAATTATTTCTGTCGAACCTGAAATAATTTCCGGTTTTTCAGAAGGAGAAGATATTACGGAATTAGTTCTTAATCAAGAATTTAGTGTTTTAATTGTTGCTTACAATTTAGATAAAGCAAACAAAAAACAGCTTTATTTTATCAATAATTTGGCTAAAGAAATAGGAAAAAAAGAGATAAAATTTTATGCTTTAACAGCAAGTTTATCAGATGCTATAATGAATTATAGGGAAATTTACAATCCTGTATTTTCATTTTACAATACCGATGCCATTACTCTTAAAACGATAGTTAGAGCAAATCCGGGTCTTGTTTTACTGAAAAAAGGGACTATTGTAATGAAATGGCATGGTAATGATGTGCCAGAGAAAAAAGAATTTTTAAATTATTTAAAATAAAATTGTTATATAAAATTATTAAAAATTATGAGAAAAAGAATTGTTGCAGGAAACTGGAAAATGAATACAACACTTCAAGAAGGCTTAGAATTAGCTAAAAGCATTAATGAAGAAGTTAAAAAAGCAAATGAAAATATTGGTGTAGTTATTGCTCCACCTTTTACTCATTTAATAGCTGTAAAAGAAGTAATTAACACAGAACGTATATGCTTAGCAGCTCAAAATTGTGCATCAGAAGCCAAAGGAGCTTATACTGGTGAAGTATCGGTACAAATGCTTAAATCCCTGGGAGTTAAAGCCATTATTATTGGACACTCCGAAAGAAGAGCTTACTATGGTGAAAACAATGGAATTTTAAACAAAAAAGTAAAATTAACAATCAATGAAGGTTTAAAAGCTATTTACTGCTGTGGCGAAACTTTAGAAGAACGCCAAAGTGGAAAACTATTTGAAATAATTGAAAGCCAAATAGTTGAAGGTATTTTTAACCTATCTAATGAAGACATTAAAAATGTTATAATTGCTTATGAGCCAGTTTGGGCAATTGGCACAGGTGTTACCGCAAGTTCGGAGCAAGCCCAAGAAATGCACGCGTTTATTAGAAATTTAGTTCATAATAAATACGGTAAAGAAGTAGCTAACGAAATAAAAATACTTTATGGTGGAAGTGTAAAACCCGATAATGCTACGGAACTATTTAATAAAGAAGATGTTGATGGTGGTTTAATAGGTGGTGCATCGTTAAAAACTTCCGATTTTATGGCTATCGTTAATGCTTAATTAATTTGTTGCCTAAAAATTGTTATTTTATTCAATAATCTCATTTTTAGGCAACTAAATCTTACAACTATGTATAAAGCAGCTTACTTTCTTACTGCCATAAATAACATTATAGAAAATGAAAATACTCAAAAACTTATTGAGTTGGTATCGTATTTTAAAATAAATACTTTACACACATCTGCAGAAAAAGAAATAAACAATGAACAGATAATTTTTAAGCCTTTTGAAAACACTCAAGCACCTTCGCTATTTATTGAAGAATATTTTAATCGTAATTTTTCTTTTTTCCAACTCGAATCAAAGGAAAATAATGAAGAAATAGAAGAATATAAAATATTATTTATCAAAGCATTACATATTATTTCCCCTTTTATTACAAAACAAAATCAATTAAAAATTCTAAACAGAAACCCTGAATTTGCAAAATCTGAATTTAAAGAGGATTTATTATATTACATTCTTCCTGCCTATTTAGGAGAAGAATTTATACAACTCTTTGACAAAGAGCTTAGTCTTGAAAATATTTGTGTAAATCCAGAACTCAAAAATCTATTTGACTTTACAAAAGGAGAAATACCGGAATATGCTCATTTTCAATTAGATTTGTCATTACAAAATCCGTTAAACCACATTGGAATAAATATCAATTCTCGTTTGTATGATAAAAAAAATGAAAACTTAACTCAAAGAAATACAAGACTTTATAAAGAAGAGATATTTAAAATTAGCAATTGGACAGAAATTACTATCCATTCTATAAGCGATAAAGAAAATTTAAAAACTGAAATCAAAAAAATTAATAATTTTTTAAATGATAATTCCGAGTATTTTAAAATTATATCAGACAATTATAACAATCCACTATTTAAAACACAAAAAGGAAAAGAAGCTTTATATTTAACCCTTTGCCCAATTGCAATAGGCAGAATCCAAAAAGTACTTATAGAAATTATAAATAATAATATTTTACAATTAACTGATAAAGAATGGAATATAGCAATTATTGAGCGTGATTTAGCATGTTCGGAAGTAGCTATTGAAGATTTTAAAATCTGGCTTGAGAAATACTTAAATTCGGCAGGAAAAGATATGCCTAAAATCAAGTTGATTGTTTTTAGATCTTTAGAAATCAATGAATTAGAATTAAATAACACCAAATTTTCATATATAGAACATTCAGAATCATTAACCAATCAAATTTTTGATGTTGCCATTGATTTCAGCATTCTAAGCAATGAAAATGTACATTTTGATGCAATTGCCTTGCAAACCAAAAATCTGATAAGAATACGAAATATAATAAGTAATCAAATATTAAATCACAAAAAATCTAAACAGATATTAAATAATAATATTTTTTGCAAAAGCGAATATAATAATTATTTAGAATTTTACAATATTCATTTTGATTATAAAATTCCAATTCAAAAAGAAAAATTGCATCATTTATTTAGCAATAATCTTATATTTAATGCCCATAATAATGAAAAATTAAACCTGATTAATTTTATTAAAAGTTTTTCAAATGATGTAATCATTATCGTTTCTGAAGATAAAATTTTATCAAACTTGAATAAATTTGATAAAAATATAAAATTTAATATGCTCTCGAAAGGATTAATAAATATGATAACAATATCTTATACAGAATGTATAGATATAGAATTTATTAAATCTTTAGAACTTTTTTTTAAAAATAATGGTAAAATAAGCGCATTTTTCATTGATAATATTGAATTAATCTCCGAATTTAACTATAAATTCAAACCCGAAAATTATATTGGCATCAACAATATTTTACAATTATTAAATAAATTTAACACAACTACATTAATTATTGGATTTAGCTTAACATGTTCATATTCAAGCCAAAAAGAAATCGAAACTGTGACAAAAAGTAAATTTGCATTTTATTTTTCTGAAAAAAATGAAAATAATATAAAGTTTTATTACGATTCATTAAAAGAAAATCTTCAATACAAAACCAAAAATAGAGAAATCCAAACTATTATACAAATATTAGAAAATAATGATAACTACTATTTTTCTAATAAAAATTTACTACAAAATTTAATATTTAATGAATTTAATCAATACATTGATTTTGAATACATTCCAAGTGGTTTACCTACAAAAATTACATTAAACAACCATAATACAAAGTTTGCAGAAATAAATCTTATGAAGAATGACGAAATAACGACATTAATTAACAATGAAAAATATGTAAAAATAAGTGATTTTATAAAAATATTCATAAATAAATATAAAGATAAACAAATTGATTTAACGGATTGGCTTGAACTTTCAAGTAACAACAACATTAATGCAAATGAATACAATATATTAAGTTTCAATAATATAGCGTATCAAAAACTTTTAGAAACTTTTAAAAAAAATAATTTCATAAACTTAGCAAAGGAATTAATTGATACAAATTTTCAAATTGATACTGCTAAATTATTATCTAAACTATCGGAAATTCTACCGGAAAATGAAATTACAAAAATAAAAGAGAATAATTTAATAGCTCTTTTACGAAATTATAATTTTTCTGTACTTGCACTGTTCAGATTAGCAAAATTAAATATAATTAACATTATTTCAATAGATTACAATAATAATCTTTTTATCGTTTCGAAAGAAAACAATAATGAAATTCAATTAATAGAAAACTTAGCAAATATTATCAATTCATTGAAATTAAATAACTTACAGAATATTTCTAAACAAGAAATTGAAAGATACGAAGGTCATAACATCTATTACAAAATAACAAATTTTTATATTAATTTCATCTATTCTGAAGTAATTCCACTACTGAAACAAAATCTTTTATCACTTGCTAATGCCGAAAGATTAAAAATTAGACCTGAAAGTAACACGGCATATTCAAGTTATTCTAATGATTTTTTAATAAGCAAATATGCAAATCCTATTAATGTGCCTAATTTAATTTATGATACTGAAAATTTTACCAACTCAGATTTTAAAATTGTTCAAAAATACATCAACGAATGCAGAAACAACAATGAAAATTTACTCCATTTGCAAAAATCGTGTGAAAAACTTAAAGTATTAGACAATAACAATCTAATAATAAACATATTATATTTTTATTCAGAAATATTAATAACTGAAAATAGTCAAGAGAGCATTGACGGTTTGTTTGATGAATTTTTTAAATTATATAATTATTACGAATTGATATTTAGCGAATTATATAGTATAACCAATTCTTTTGCAAATAAATTGTATCAATACAAACCCGAATGTAAAACAACCTTAGAACCAATTAAAAATTTAAAATTAGTAACAGGCTGGTTATCAAATTTTAATAACAAATTTCTTGAAAATTATAACGGCTAATTTTTAAAATTGATTTTTTTTAATTAAATTTGCAAAATATTATAATAAAATATAAATATATATGGAATTAAATATAGAATTAATAAAATTACAAGATGAGCTTTCTAAGCTTGAAAGTGCTGTTAGCCATATAAATAAAGCAGAAAAAATATCTTCCACAGTAATTGAAAGTGCAAAACAGGTACAAAACAATTTTGCTGACAAATTAAATGAAGTTATATCATATTATCATCTTTATTTAGACAAATTAAAAAACAGTACCGAAGACAATGTTACAGAATTGAGCAAAACACTTTTAAAATTGGCTGATGAAATAAATCAGATTACAAGAGATTATACAAAACTCAGCGAATCGACCCTTGTTTTAAGCGAAAAAATAGAAAGTATCAATTTTCCTTTGCATTTAAACCATTTGGAGATTAAAACAGACGAAATTAAATCAATGTTGGCTGATACCGTTTTAACTCAAGAAGCAGCAAACTCAGACTTAAAACATAATGTAAATAAAGAACTGGATAATTTTTTGGCAAAGCAATACGAATTAAGTACTGAAGTTCAAAAGCTTAGCTCATCTTTTACAAAAAATACGACAAAGATTTCAAAAGAAATTACCGAAACAAATACTTTAATAAACACTAAAAGTGCTGATTATGAAGAAATTAAAAACTTAATCCTTAAACAATCCGAGCAAATTCATTTAATTAAAATATTCAGTATTACTACATTTGTTTTGTTGGTTATTTTTTTCGTTCTATTAATGATTAAATAAATTTTTATAAGAAAGTTATTTTATTATAAAAAAATATAAAATTCGTGCTAAGAAATTACTGCTACAAAAACGTCTAATTTCGTTAGTAAAGTTTTTAAATTCAATAAATTAGAAAGCTTAATAACACCGATTACATAATTAAACGTTTTACTGGAATATTTTTCGGTTATCATTTCAAATTCAAAATGACTAAAATCTATCGCACTCAAATAACGCAAATATATTTGTAATTCGGTGTTTGTAGAATATTGAATACTAATGCTTTGGCTCAATTTCTTATATTCATATTTGTACTTATGAGTACGTGCAGTAATATCTGACAAAACGGCAGAACTTGTTGGAAAAGCTCCAGCTCCTTTGCCAAACATAAACTGCTTATCATAATATTTCCCTTCTATAACTACTCCATTAAATTCATCTTCCACATTGTAAATATATTCAGTTTTTGCAACCATTTTGGGCAATACAAACAATGTAATTGTTTTATTGTCAATCTTTTGAGCTTGAGCTACCAATTTAATTTTGAAACCTTTTTCACGTGCAAATTTTATATCATTTGAGGAAATATTTGAAATTCCATAATTAAAAACTTCTTCTGGTTTTACGATAATTCCAAAACCATGTGCAGTAATAATACACAGTTTATACAACGAATCAAAACCCTCAACATCAAATACCGGATTACTTTCGGCAAATCCAAGTTCTTGTGCTTGCTTCAATGCCAAATGATAATCCATATTTTCATTAAATATTTTTGACAAAATATAATTGGAAGAGCCATTTAAAATACCCGTTATTGACTGCAACAAATCATTGTCATAATATTCTTCTAAGTTTCTGATTATAGGAATACTACCACATGCCGAAGCATCGTAGAGCAAGGCGGATTGGTGTGTACGTTGCAATTCGATTAATTCAGGTAAATGCTTGGCTATCATATTTTTATTGCCCGAAACTACACTTTTTCCCTTTTTCAATGCCGCCGTTACTATTTCATAAGCTTCTTCAGCATTGTCTATTAATTCTACAACCAAATTAATATCTTCATTATCAATGATTTCTGAAGCATTTGTAGTAAAAAAATTGCTTGGAATACTTCTTTTTTTGTCCTTGTTCTTTATACAAATTCTCTGAATTTCAGCATATTCAAACTTGGTTTCTTCTAAAACCTGAAAAAGCCCCTCTCCTACTACACCAAAACCAAAAAGTCCTATTTTTTGTTTTTCTTTCATTTTATTTATAAAAATATTAAGGTATTAAATAGCTACTGAATATTGTATTTTTTTATCTATCAGTGCATTTTTTTGCTCAGATTGATAAAAATTTAGAATAATCTTTTGAATTTTTTCATATTCTATTAAAAAACCATCGTGTCCAAACTTAGAACTTATCATTTCAAGTTTTGACTTTGGAATGTATTTGTGCATAAAATGCTGTTCTTCAGGCAAAAACAAAATATCTGAATCGATTCCAATAATTAATGTGCGGGCTTTTATTTGCTGCAAAGCTTGCTCGGCACTGCCTCTGTTTCGTCCAACATTATGACTATCAAGAGCTTTTGATATTACATAATACGAATAAGCATTGAAACGCTTTACCAATTTTTCGCCCTGATATTGTTGATAAGTATTTGCACGAAAACCATCAATTTTGTCATTCTCCTCATCTTTTTGTGTAAAATTGTAAGCTTCTGAATTTCTGTAACTTAAAAGTGCTATTGAACGTGCTGCTTTCAAACCTTTTTGCCCTCCATCGGGTCGGTCTTCAAAAAAGGTAGCATCGGCTTCGATTGCCAAACGCTGCGATTCGCTTATGGCAATTCCCCATGGTGAAAATCGGGCATTTGTGGCTATAAGTATCAGATTTTCAATTACTTTTGGATACATAATTGCCCATTCAATTGATTGATGACCGCCAACAGAACCGCCAATTACGGTATGAATTTTATCAATTTTTAAATGTTTTCGCAAAATTTCATGCGCATTGACCATGTCGCGTGTAGTAATTTGAGGAAAAGTTCTATAAAAAGGTTTTCCGGTATTTTGATTCACTGTCAGAGGTCCTGTTGTTCCATAACAAGACCCCAAAATATTTGCACAAACGATAAAATATTTAGTGGTGTCAAACAATTTATCTTCTCCAACTAAGCCATTCCACCAGTCGAGAGCGTCTGAATTAGCTGTAAAAGCATGACAAATCCATATTACATTACTTTTTTTTGTATCTAATTGACCGTAAGTATGATAAGCAATATTTATTTCCGACAAAAATTCACCGTTTTCGAGTTGAAACTCACTTTTATATTCTAAATTGTTCATAATTAATGCTTTTTTTTAACTGTGCATTTTATTTTTTATAAAAAAAAAATTAAAAAACCTAAAATCCGCAAGTATATCGCTAACAAACTGAAAATCATCGTATAAATTGTTTACAAAATTTGTAAAATATGAATCATCTATAAATTGTTAATTTGCAGGTTGATACGATGACTGCGGGTTTAAGGTAAAATAATAAAATACCAAGTTTTTTATTAATTCATTTAAAAATTCAAAGCTTGCTCTATATCCGATTTTATATCGTCAATATGCTCAATACCAACCGATAATCGCAACAAACTTGGTGTTATGCCCGCAAGAGCTTGCTCGGTTTCGCTCAATTGCTGGTGCGTGGTAGCAGAAGGCTGAATTATCAATGTTTTTGCATCGCCAACATTTGCCAAATGACTTATAAGTTTCAAATTATCAACAAATTGAATGGTTTCTTCCTTGCTTCCGTTTATTTCAAACGAAAGCACTCCACCAAAACCTCGTTTTAAATATTTTTTTGCAACAGCATGGTTTTTATTTTTTTCCAAACCCGGATAATTCACACTTTTAATTTTAGAATGATTTTCGAGCCACTTCGCCAATTCCAAAGCATTTTGAACGGTTCGTTCTACTCTGAGCGAAAGCGTTTCGAGACCTTGAAGCAATAAAAACGAGTTGAAAGGGCTGATTGCCGGTCCGAAATCGCGTAAACCTTCCACTCTGGCGCGAATAATGAAGGCAATTTGGTCAAAAACCTCCGAAAATACCAATCCGTGATAGCCTTCGGAGGGTTCAGAGAACTGTTTGAACTTTCCATTGCCCCAATTGTAGTTTCCACCATCAATTATGACGCCTCCAATGCTGGTTCCGTGTCCGCCAATCCACTTTGTAGCCGACTCAACCACTATATTTGCCCCATGTTCGAGCGGACGAAACAAATATCCACCCGCTCCAAATGTGTTATCGACTATCAAAGGTAAATCGAACTCACGCGCAACGGCTGCAATTTGCTCAAAATCAGGCACTACAAAACTCGGATTTCCAATGGTTTCTACATAAATGGCTTTGGTTTTTTCATTAATAAGCGATTTAAAATCTAAGGGATTTAGGCTTTTTGTAAAGCGGGCTTCGATGCCTAAGTTCTTGAAACTCACCTTAAATTGATTGTAAGTGCCTCCATACAAAAAAGGCGAGCTTACAAAATTGTCGCCATGCGAAAGAATATTGTTGAGTGCAATAAATTGCGCTGCATGTCCCGAAGCCACTGCCAAAGCGGCAACTCCACCTTCTAAAGCAGCCATGCGCTGCTCAAAAACATCTGTTGTGGGGTTCATTAAACGAGTGTAAATGTTTCCAAACTCTTTGAGAGCAAATAAGTTAGCTCCGTGTGTGGAGTTTTTGAAAACATACGAACTGGTTTGATACAAAGGCACTGCTCGCGAAAGGGTATCGCTATCGGGTTTATGACCGGCATGAATTTGTAAAGTCTCGAATCTATAATTTTGTAATGACATGATTTTCAGAATTTTAAATTTTAATACACAAGAATTTACTTTTTAAATAAAAGAAAGAAACTTTTCAACTCTTTTAAGTTATCAAAAGCAATAAAACTTTTTTTGGAAAATAAAAAATTATAGCCCAACGGGCATAAAAACATGATAATGATGCAGTTTGAGGGTTTTCAAACAAATATACGCACACAAATGCACGCTGAGCGCATCAAATAAATCAAAAATTTGCATAAATTTTGTCGTTTAAATTATAATTTCCCAAAATCGGGTTAGGTCTTAGCACCTTTCTTTAAAAAAAGAAGGTTGCTTGAGTTTCACTGAGCCTAATCTCTCCACTCATCTTTATAAATCAAACAAACTTTCTGAAAAGGAAAGAATATTTGAAAGGATTTTCCACTTTTTTTTAGTGGTTTGTTGTTTTGCAAAAATAGAATTCTTTTTTCAAAAAAAAATTTTTTATTTTAATTTTTTCAAAAAAAAAAAAAAAAATTAAATAAGTTGCTCAAAATTAAATACTTTTAGGTCTTTTTTTATATGATTTTTTTCAAAAAAAAAGCAAATAATTGATTTTTTTTAAAATTTAAAATCAAAAAAATAAATTTATAATTTCTGCTTCATACAGTTTTTAGTTTGAAGTTTGCCAAAGTTACGGTTTGCAATGCAACTAAAATGCTTTAAAAATCAAAAATTTCGTTCATATCGAGCAACATAAAATATTTTTCATTTTTCTTGATTATGCCCTGTAAATAGCTATCATTGAACTGAATACCATTTAAAACGGGCGGTAAAATTTCGTTATCGCTAACGGCTATTACTTCGCTCACTGCCTCAACCGATGCCGCTATAAATGCTTTTTTTTGTTTTAAAAGGGCATCGAATATGATTATGGTTGTTTGGTCTTGTAAGTTTTTCTTTTCATTTAACAATTTGTAATTCAAGGAGATAACCGGAATAATGTTTCCGCGAAAAGCAATCAAACCATGAATGTAAGGCAGGGCGTTTGGAACTGGTGTAATTAGTTCATTTTTAACAACTTCAAACATCTTTAAAGTTGAAACCGCATACCATTCTTTGCCTACGCAAAATGTTAAATATGTTGGGATTCGTTTTTTCATTTCTACTTTTTGGTTCTATGGAGTTCTATTGTTAAATGGTTAAATGGTTAAATGGTTAAATTGTTAAATAGTTAATACATTTTCTTATATAAAATATAATAATTTATAATACTAAACAATTTAACAATTTAACAATTTAACAATTTAACAATTTCATTAATCAAATTTTTCAAATTCGGAATCGTTTTTTCGTTGCAAATTCAAATTAATTCCTCTTTTGTGTTTAAAAATGCTTTTCTTTTGATTTTGTCTGGTCATAATATAGTCTTTGCTGAGTTTAAAACTACTAATAATTTCGCGCAACATGTCGGCTTGCGAAGAGAGTTCTTCGCTGCCGGTGGAAAGTTCTTCGGCAGAAGCAGCATTTTGTTGCGAAATATTATTAAGTTGGGTTACCACTTTAGTAACTTGCTGAATACCAATAGCTTGTTCGTTACTTGCAATGGCAATTTCTTGAATCAATTGAGCAATATTTTTAATTTGTGGCACCAATTTTAAAAGCATTTCGCCCGATTGTTCGGCAACTCTAAGGCTTGTTTTGGAGAGTTGATTGATTTCTTTAGCCGAAGTTTTGCTCATTTCGGCAAGTTTTCTGACTTCTCCGGCTACAACGGCAAATCCTTCGCCGTGTTCGCCTGCGCGTGCGGCTTCTATGGCTGCATTGATAGCCAAAATATCGGTTTTATCGGCTATATCGGAAACTACCTGAATTTTTTCGATAATGGTTCGCATTGCCTCTACGGTCGATTGCACCGATTTGCTGCCGGTTTCAATGTTTGCGGCAGCACGCAAAGCGTCTTGCTCGGTAGTTTTTGCGCTCATAGCGTTTTGATTAATGGTTGCTTCCATTTCTTCAATAGACGATGTAACTTCTTCTACCGAAACGGCTTGCTCGTTAGCACTTTGAGCCATTGACGAAGCGTTGTTGCTTATTTCCAAACTTCCCGAAGCTACATTATCGGCAGCTTCGTTGATTTGTGCGACAACCTCGCTGAGTTTTTGCACCATATTTTGCAAAGCTTCTAACAATTCGTCGTTGTTGGAGCGTTTATAAATAGCTATATCCAAATTTCCGGCTGCTATTGCCGAAGCTTTTTCGCTAATGATTTCATTTACATCTATTAAGCTGTTGATGCTGTCGCGCAAGCTGAGCCAATCGCCTTTGTAACCGTCCATTTGTATAAGCTTAGCCGATTCGCCTTTGGATAAGGTTATCATGGTGGAGGTTATTTCTTTTAAAGGAGTTGAAATAAATCCGGCTAAATAATTTATGCCTTGTGTAATTTGTTTGAAACTGCCTTTAAATTGTTCGGTATCAATATTTACTTCTTGAATTTTACCTTCTTTTGTTTTTTCAATAAAAAAATTAACTGCCGAAACAATGGCTGTAATTACGTCAATTAAGGTATTGATGCTGGTTTTAATTTTATTGAAATCGCCTTTGTACTCTTCGGTAATTTTTGGGGGAATAATGCCGGAGGAAACTTCACTCATAATATCGCTTGCCTTTATTAGCGGTGTTACAAGGGCATCTAAAGTATCGTTAATGGCTTTATTTACTATTCCAAATTCAGAAAAAACATAATTTGTGGTATTGAGTCGGTTGGTTAAATCGCCATTTTTTACATTTTTTGTAATCGATGAAACTCCTAAAATTAAATTTTGAAGTGGATTGACAATGGCATTTACAATTTTATTTATTGAGTCAACAATGTTTGCATATTCGCCTTTATGTAGTGAAGAATCTGCTTTCACATTCAACTTTCCGCCAACAACTTTTTCACTTAAATTATTAATGGTAGAAACGATTCTCATCAAATTATCTCTAACTCCATTGATGGTTTTGGTTGCGATAATCTGTTTTCCGGGTAAAACGGGCATTTCTTGTGTAAAATCGCCATCGCCATATTGCCCAACGATTTTGAGCATACCTAAAATACTGTCCACATGCAATTTTACAGCTTGATTGTAACCTTGCGCTACTTGTTGGAAAGCTCCTTTGAAAATAGTATCGTCCATGTAATAGTCGTAATTGCCGGCAACTTGAATTTTATACATTTGATTCATTTCAAAAAGTAATTTTTCTAAAACAGTAATCATTTGATTTAAGTTTTCTTTCATCAAATTGTAATCGCCTTTATACTCCGTTTCTATGGGTTTTGGAATTACTCCTTTTGAAATATCATCTAAATAATTATTAACCAAATCAATAGGCTGTATTACGGTATCTAAAACTTCGTTGAAACCAATTAAAATGGGTTGAAAATCGGTTAAAACCGAATTGGTATCGGCTCGGTATTTCAATTTGCCTTCAATACCCGAATCGATGAGTTTTTGCACTTCAAAAAGCAATTTTTGAATGTTCTTATTTAACTTTTTACCTATAAACCAAGCTATTAGACCTATTATTAAAATGGCAAAAAACGAAGCAATGTATGTAACAATATTTAAGGAATTAATTCCGGCAAGAATAGTATTTTCGGAAACAGCTACGGCTAAAATCCATTTATTAGGGCTTTCGCCAATTTGCAACGCCGATAAAACATGTTTTACTGCTTCGCCATTTTCTTGGTTATTAAAACTTTGTAAACCTTTAGTTTTAAAGACTTTATCAAACTTTTGTTTCCCCTTAGGAAGCATTTTTTGAATTTTCTTACCAACCCATTTTTTATTGGGGTGAGCTACAATAACGCCCTCATTTGAAACCAAATAAGCATATCCGGTCTTGTAAGGTTTTATTTTTAAAATATCATTTAGCAAATGTTTTAATGAAACATCAACTCCGGCAACGCCCATAAACTTATCATCAATAAAAATAGGAATGGAAAGAGAAGTCATATAAACTATTTCTTTACCAACTTTATATTTGTAGGGTTCAATAACTGTTTCTTTTTTAAATTTTTTTGGTAAAAGATAATAATCGCCCGCTTTGTTTTTCGAATAATCTCTCAAAGGTTCGTTTTTAATTTTTCCTTTTTCCCAAAACCAGTACGGAATAAAACGTCCGGTGGAATCGTGGAGGGTTTTATCAATATAATTTTTATCCAAACCATCTAAGGCATTTGGCTCCCAACAAGTCCATACGCCAATTAAATCGGGGTTGTTTTTCAGCAAATATTTAAGGTTTTTATTCAAAATATCACGCCTTTGATTTGCCGGAAAATTTTGAACACTTGAAAAAATTTGTGCCATACTTTTAGCTATAACCATTGGCACTTGCAGTTCCTTCTTAAACTCAAAATTTGTTTTTATGGTACTATTTTCTAAATTTTCATAAGCTATTTGAGTATAAACTCGCTTTGCATTAATGGTAATGTACAAAATAATAGCCAAAACAGAAAGGGTAGCAGCTAAAATAATAGAAATGGAAATTTTACTTGAAAGTTTCATCGTTTAAAGTTTTATATAATTATGGAATGAATATTCGTTTTTAAATTGAATCGACTTGTATCTAAAACCAAAGCAATATGCCCGCTTGCCAATTGTGAAGCTCCCGAAATGTAAGGCTGACTAATAAAATATTCGCCTATGGGTTTTAAAACGGCTTGATGTTCGCCGATTACTTCATCAACTAAAAGGGCTGTTTTTTCGTTTTCATTTTTAACAATAACCACTTTTGATTTTAAATTTTCCGGTTTATTTTCCGGTTTATTTTCCGGTTTATTTTCTACATTATTTTCTATACGTAAAAAATCTTTTAAAATCAAATAAGGAATTAATTGTGTATTGATAATCAAATGTTTGTTGTCAAATTGTTTTAATTGTGAAAGTTCTATTTCGGTACATTTATCGATGGAGCTAATGGGAATGGCATAAAACATCTGTTCCACGCGCACCAGCATCGTGTCGATTATGGAAAGCGAAAGTGGCAATTTGATTTCAAACCGAACGCCTTTTCCTTTTTCAGAAAACACCTCAATAGAACCGTGCAAATTGTTAATGGTCTGTTTTACAACGTCCATGCCTACACCGCGCCCCGAAACTTCGGTAAGAGTTTGGGCGGTAGAAAAACCGGAATAAAAAATCATATTTTTAAGCTGGTCGTCTGCAATTTTTTCGTTTTTATCAATAATTCCTTTTGAAATGGCTTTTTCTTTTATTTTGGTAAAATTCAATCCCTCGCCGTCGTCGCTCACGGTAATGTGAACGTAGGCAGCCGCTTGACGTGCTGTAAGTTTAATGGTTCCCAATCCATTTTTTCCTCGCATTTTGCGAATATCTTCGGCTTCTATTCCGTGGTCTAAACTATTGCGTATCAAGTGCATAAGTGGACTTTCCAAACTGTCGATAATGGTTTTGTCCAATTCGGTATGCAAACCCTCACACACAAAATTTACTTTTTTATGGAGCAAATTTGAAATATCGCGTATCAATCTATCGAAACGCAAATGAAGTGTTTCTAAAGGCATTAGCCGTATTTTGAATATGTTTTTTCTAAATCGGCGTGTAATTTTTTCGAGCTGTTCGAGCGGTTTGAGAAGATGTTCGTAACCATATTTTTGAACCAAAAGCTGCATTTCGGCTTTTGTAGTAACCAATTCGCTTAGCAAATTCATTTGTTCATCTAATCGGGCAGCGGGAACTTTTATAGTTTCTATATGTTGATTATCAATAACATCAGAATTAGAACTTTTCTTTTCGTTTTCAAAAATGGAATCGACAAAAGTTTTTAATTCGTCAAAATCGATGGAATTTGATTTAGAAAAATCATCTATTTTTTCTAAAAACAAAGCATTTTCAAACAAATCGCCTTCGGCTAAATGATTGATAACGGTAATGTCTTCGATAAAAATAACAGCGTCTTCAATATCGGACTGCGACTGCTCGGTAGCCAAAATAATTTCCCAAAACAAACCGCTTGTGTTGGCATCTTTCAAATTGCGGTTAAATATATGATTTTTACCCATTTGCGTAAGCTCATCGAAAATTAAGTGCATTTTTATGCCGCGCTCACGCAAATCGTCGAAAGGTGTAATGGTAATGAACCAAGTTTGCATTCCAAAAGTTACCGGTATTTTTTCTACCACTTCTTGGTTTCTTTCAATTTCTTCTCCGGCAAGCTGCAAAATATTTTCTATTTTTTGATACAAGGGTTGATAATCTAACGGCTCTTTATCGTCAGTTTTCAAAACTTTGTTCAAAAAATCGATGGTTTCGAAAGTCAAATTCAAAATTTTATCTTCTACCATTATTCGACCGTTTCGTATGAGGTCAAAAATAGTTTCCAAACGATGCGTCAATGTTCCCATTTCAGTGAATCCATACATACCCGATGTACCTTTCAAAGTGTGCATGGTTCTGAAAACTTCTTCAATAAGTGCGCTATTACTGGTATTTTTTTCTAAATCTAAAACCGTCTGTTCTAATTTAAAAAGTAATTCTAAAGCGTCTTCTATGAATTTATTTTTAAATTCAATCATTTTTTTATTTTTTTTTCAAAAAAAAGATAGATTTTCTATACTGTAACCGATAGCTTGCCAAATTTAAAACTTTGGCAAAGTTCTAATTATAAGGTAATTACATATAAATAAAAAGCTTAAATTATAACCGTAAGTATCGTTTGCAATTAAAAATGAGTTCTGTCTAAAAAAGATTAAAAACGAAAAATTCACGCAAAGACGAAAAGATGCAAAGTTTTATATTTCAATTAATTAGAACTTCGTGCTTTTACAATTTTTCATAAAAAAATGGCTTTTTAGACCGAACTCAAAAATCATTTTAAAGTTTGTTCAATAATTTTAAGAAATCGTTTCAAATCGTAAGGTTTTTGAACCCAACCAAAAGCACCCACTTTGCGCAAAAGTTCTTGTTTTGCAGGGTCTTTTTCCGAGCTGAGCATCAAAACGGGAAGATTTTTATATTCCGGCATTTCTTTTATTTTTGTCACCAATTCGTGTCCGAGCATTTGTGGCATTTGATAATCGGAAATGAGCAAATCTATCTGTCTTCCATCAAAATATTTCAAAATATCTAAAGGCATAGTTGCTTTTATTACTTCGTAACCGGCACTTTTTAATGTAAATTCTACCGTAAATGTTGTGGTTTCAAAATCATCAACAATTGCTATTACTTTTTTTGACGAACCCGCTTTTCTTTTTTGATACGAAATGCCTTCGGAGTAAAATATTTCGCTGCGCGGACTTTGCAAAATGTGTCTGAAAATATTAAAATTGTTGCTCATTTTCAATAAATAACCTTTTGCGCCGGCTTCGATTAATTGATTTACATAACTTTGGTTTTCGTACATAGATAGACCGATAATAATCATTTCCGGAAAAAGTTTTAAGGCATGTTTAGTGGCTTCTATTCCGTTCATTCGGGGCATTTCTATATCCATAAAAACGATATCGGGACGAAGTGTTTTTAATAAATTCAAAAACTCAATTCCATCGGAAGCTTCGCCAATAATTTCTATTTCGCCCGCATCGTGAAGTATATTTCGCAACGAATTGCGATATGTCGGCTGGTCATCTACTAATATTACCTTTTTCATAAATTTTGAATGGTTTTTATTCTTTGGTTAAATAGTTAAAATAGTTTATAATTTTTTTTTATATTTTACCCGTTTATTTTTATTTTATTTTCAATAGACGTTTTTTAATCATTTTTAAAAATTTGATAAAAAACATTTATACTTGTAATCGATGCAGATTGAGCTTTAATTTTTATGTAAATAATTAATATGTAGAACTTTGCCAAAGTTTTTAAACTTTGGCAAAGTTATCGATTACTGTATAACAACTTTTTACTATACGTAAAATTTTAAAAATAGTTTTAAAAATTATCCGTTATTAATTGAATTTTTGCAGACATGCCTTCATTTATTTTACTAACAAACTGAACTTCGCCGCCTAAGGCTTCTACACGCGCTTTAATGTTTTTCAATCCGTTGCCTTTGTCTTTCATCACTTTATCGGGGTCAAACCCTTTTCCGTTGTCGCTGTAAAACAAACTAAATTTTGAATTTTCAAATTGTATATTCAAATAAGCTTCGGTGGCAGAGGAATATTTCAAAGAATTATTTAACAATTCGCTTGCAATTCGATAAAAAGCCAATTCTGCTTCTTCGTAAAGTTCCAAATCGGGCGAAGAATAGGTAAATTTTACATGCAATTTGCCCAATTCGTTCAATGTGTTGCACAAAAGTTCTAAAGCCGAAATCAATCCCAAATTGGTTAATACATGGGGCTTCAAATTCAATGAAATATCTTTGGCGGTTGTGGCTGTATGAACCACTAAATCAAGAGCTTGCTGAAAATAAAGCTCTTTTTTTTCCGGTTTTAAATCGGGGGCAAGAATGCGCTCAAGCGACATTTTTATTGCCGAAAGATTGGCTCCGATTCCATCGTGAATTTCTTTTGCAAAATGCTCGCGCTCTCTATATTCGGTTTCCAAAATGGCATTTAAAACCCTGCGTTCGGTTATTTTTTGCTGGCTAATATCTACTCCTACTCCAAAAATATAACGTTCTGATTTTTGAAAATTATAATA
The DNA here is from genome assembly GCA_020721325.1 of Paludibacter propionicigenes. Taxonomy (GTDB): domain Bacteria; phylum Bacteroidota; class Bacteroidia; order Bacteroidales; family JAIFNL01; genus JAIFNL01. Next base: position 39,091 of record DYNA01000001.1, on the reverse strand, counting down.
TCCAAACGACTTCAATAACAACCACTTAACGGTACTGAACTCGGTAATTGTTCTATATTCGATGACTGCCGGTTCTCCCGAAATCATTTTTTTAACCGTATCCAAAAGCTTTTGTTTATCCAAAGGGTGCGCATTATTTATTACATTGAAATAATTTTCTTTGATAAAATCGGGACTTCGCCCAAAATGCGTTTGAACTTGCGGACTAACGTAAACTATTTTATCAATTTCTACATCGTAAATCCAAAAAATTTCATCTATATTTTCTACCAACATTCGCAGAATTTGTTCACTTCGAGTGAGTTTTTCCAATGCTTTTTGCTTTTCGGTAATGTCGGAATGCGTTGAACAAATCAATGTTTTATCGTGCAATTTTAAAAATGTATTTTGAATTTCAACGATTATTTCTTCGCCATTTTTACGTTTACACACACAACTGCTGATTTTTTGTTTTTCTCGTTTTTTTACAATATCCTCCAACATAAACTCTGTAATTTGCGGTTTGGTAGATATATCTTGCGGTTTTAGATTTAAAAATTCTTCTACCGAATAGCCGTAAAGCTGGCAAGCGGCTTGATTTACTTCTACAAAATGCTGTGTTTGAGCGTCAATAAAAAATACGGCTTCTTGCTTTGTTTCATATAATTTTCTATATTTTTCTTCGCTTTCCTTTATAAAATGTTGCATTTTTCGTTCTTTCGTTATATCGTCTATGGTCAAAAGCAAAGCGATGTCATTTTTTACCGAAACAACTGAAACAGTAAGCATTACAATATGATTTTCAAAACGTTCTTTCCGCTTAACTCTCAAAAGCATTTCTACTTTTGTCTGATTTTTTTGGGTTCGCAAAACGGTTTGCAACACATTTCGCGTGATACAATTCCTACAAGCTTTGTGCAAACCACACGAAGTATGGTCTTCGGAACAATTTTCGCACAAAACCACATTTCCGAAAGGAAAACCGATTAATTCTTCGGCAGAATATTGTGTAAAATCTAAAGCAGCTTTATTTAATTGTACAATTTTCAAATTTCTGTTCAAAACCAACATAATCACCGGAGCATTGTCAAAAATCAATTGCAAATCCATCTGATTTTGTTGCAATTCAAGAGTTCGCTGTTTTACAAGCAATTCAAGATTTTCATTGACTTCATTTAATTTTTTTTCATTGAGCTTTCGCAAAGTAACATCGTGCATAACTCCTTGAATAGCAATTGGTTGATTGCTTTCATCTAAAATAAAATAACCCGAAGTTTCTAAATAAACAATTTCACCGTTAATGTGTTTGGCTTTCAAATCCAATTTGAAAGTAGAAGACAAAATCTTGTTTTCACTCCAAGCATCTAATCTTTCTTTTATAATAGAATAAATTTTTTTGGCAGAATCGGGTAAAAAAACATCACTTATTTTCGGTAAATTTTTTCTATCCAAAGTATAACCCAAAATGCGTGTGTATGAACTATTCAAAAACAATAAATTGCCTTTTATGTCCATTTTCCAAACTATTTCCTGTATGTTTTCGGTCAAAAGTTTGTAATTTTTTTCACTTTGCTTAATGCTTTGCTCCGTTAAAAAAAGTTCGGTAAAATCCAAATGCAATCCGAAAATTTGTTCGGGTCTATTTTTATCATCGCGCTCTATCGCCCAGGAAGCCAACACGTAACCTATTTCACCATTGGGTTTTACTATTCGATACGAAACTTTGGCGTAAGCCTGAGCCGAATAAATTGTTTTTTGAAATTCCGACTCTATTTTTTCCAAATCCTCCAGATGAAGCCTGTCGCGCCATGATTGATAATTGTGCTGAAAAATTATACCTGTATTTTCGGAAGAATTAAAACCAAAAATTTCGAGCGAACGAGTGTCCCAAATCAATACATCGTTCTTTACATCGTATTGAAAAGTTCCCGCATTTGCCGATTCCAGTGCAAGTTTGAATTTTTTTTCACTTTCTTTCAAAAGCACATCTTGTTCATCGCGCTCTTTAATTTGGTCATTGAGCATCTCCATAATCTGGAGCATTTCTTCAAAATTTGAATTTAGCTGAGCATTAGCCTCTATGGTTTGGTTGAGCAAGTTATAATTGGTAAGCTGAACTTTAAGCCTGTTCAGCACATCAAAATTGCTAAAAGGCTTCAAAATATAATCCGCCGCGCCAACTTCAAAAGCACTTTGCAAAAACTCTTCGCTGCCGTAAGCGTTTAAAAAAATTACCGGAATATTTTTAAAATTCGGATTTGCTTTTATTATTCTACAAACTTCTATTCCACTTATATCGGGCAAACCAATATCAAGTAAAATAGTTTCAAAACCATCATAAACCGAATGTTCTAAACTCAAAATTTCTAAAGCCTCCTCGCCGGTGTAAGCTATTCGAGGAGTTATTTTATTTCTTATTAATAAAAGCTCCAAGAGTGCAGCTATTTCGTAAGTATCTTCTACAATTAGTACTTTCATTTTCGATAAAAAAATGGGGTTCGTATCTTCTTTTTTTTGAATTTCAATAAAAGCAAATTTACTATTTTTGTAGAATAAATCAAACTTTTTTTTAAAATTTTAAAAAAAAAATTTCCATTGTAAAAAATAAAATTCAGAAAAAAAATTAGATTATTTTTTCCAATAAAATTTCCATTTTAACTAAAAAATAATATAACTTTGCTAATCAATAATTCGTTTATTCTTAAAATTTTAAATAATTGATTGTCAAATATTTAAAGACCTTTCTTTTGCTCAAATCAAATTATTCTATTTTAAATAAATCATAAAAAATAAACGAACGATTACTGAAATAAAAAAATATAATATTCAATTCAATTTTTAATAAAAAAAATGAAAAAACTAATTTTTTTAAACTTATTGCTGTTTGTATCAGCAAGTTGGTTGCATGCACAACCCAAATACGATAAAGCCAAGTTTTCGGAATACAAACCGGGGTTTTATCAAAATTTTATATTGAAAGATGTAAACGCAGTAAACGAATCGCTTGAAAAAAAGGAAATGGACAAGCATTTTGAAATGGACCACAGTGAGTTAGCCTTGCCAAACAAAATAAATTTGTACAAAACACAATGGCACACTCCGGTTATTTCGCAAGGAAACGGGGGTTCGTGCTGGGCGTATTCTACCCTTTCGATGTACGAAACCGAAGTGAAACGCTTGCAAAACAAAGAAGTTAAACTCTCTGAACCTTACGTAGTTTACTGGGAATATGTTGAAAAAGCACGCGGATTTGTGCAAACGCGCGGGCAAAGTCTTTTCAGCCAAGGCTCGGAAGGAAATGCGGTAGCTCGAATTTTAAAGCAATACGGTGTTGTGCCACTTTCGGTTTATACCGGTCTTTTGAACGGACGCAAATACCATTCGCACGAAGCAATGTTTAATGAAATGACGGGCTTTTTGCAATCGGTGAAAAATCAAAATCTTTGGAACGAAAAATTTGTTCTCGAAACCATTCAAGACATTATGAATAAACACATTGGAGTTCCTCCAACAAAATTTAATGTTGATGGTAAAGAATATTCTCCAAAGACTTATCTTACTGATTTTGTTAAAATTAACCCTGCCGACTACGTTGAAATTCTTTCATACAAACAAGAACCTTACTGGAAACAAGTTGAATACAAAGTTCCCGACAACTGGTGGCATAGTGCTGATTATTACAATGTTCCGCTCAATGAATTTATGGAAATAGTAAAAACAGCCATCAAAAACGGTTACACGATGAGCATAGGCGGCGATGTATCGGAAGCCGGTTTTTCGCGCGAAACCAACGTAGCCTTAATTGCCGATTTTGATATTCCTTCGGCATATATTAACGAAAACTCGCGTCAATTTCGATTTTCTAACGAAACCACAACCGACGACCACGGTATGCACTTGGTTGGTTACTACGAAAAAGACGGCGTAACATGGTTTTTAATTAAAGATTCGAGTTCCGGCTCGCGAAATATTGACCAAAATTTACCCGAATTTGGTTATTATTTCTTTCACGAAGACTACATTAAGCTAAAAATGATGGGATTTACCATTCACAAAGACGCTGTTAAAGAGATTTTGAAAAAATTTACTAAATAAAGTTCCTAAAATCTGTAAGTTATTGTATCAATAAGCTGATTTCAAAGTAATTGATACAATGACTTACGGATTTTTTAAATTAAACGTGAGTTCTAAAAAATACCTTGTTTTTTTTGTCATCAATTGAGCGTTTTGATTTCTATTTCTAAAATAAATTCCCCTTTTTCAAGACCTTTTGCTCCTACAATTCCCAAAATAACGCGATAAGGCTCTTTTGATTTTTCCTGATATACAATTTTTCTAAAATATTCATTTTCAATATCTTCATCTCCAAAATCGGTTTTACATTCTATACATTCATGCACGTTGGGAACAATAGAAGAATTTTCGGGGTGAATTAAATAAGCATAAATACTTAAATTTGAGATTTTATTTTTAGGAGTTATTTTTATTTGCATTTGCGAAAATGGAGGCAAATTGGTTGAAAAAAGTACATGATTTCCATTAAAATACAATTTCTCACTTTGCGAAAAGCAATTATTTTCCTCGCCCCATGCCCAAGACAAATCCGAAAGCAAAACGCCATCTTTCAAATTTCCTTCAATGGTAACGGTTTTATTGCTTTCGCTTTTTATGTGTGTTACCCCAACTATTTCCTGTGCTTTTAAATTTAAAAAGTTGTTTATTAAAACTAAAAATACCAAAATTTTTTTCATAAAAATAATACAAAGATTTTAAAAAAAACGTATAATTTTATTTTTTAGTATTTTTGTAAAAATAAATCCTATAACAACTATTACACCCAAAATTTGCAAATCGCGGTTTCAATTCAGTGCAAAATGGTTTGTTTTTTTAAATTATCAATAAACTGATTATTAAGTGATTGACACGAAAACTTCGGAATTTTTAGGTATTGCATTAACTAAAAAACTTTTCCAAAGTTAGGGCTTTGGAAAAGTTAAATAAAAAGCTGTTTACCGTTTATTTTGTTTAAAACTTCAAATGTTTTACCGACCGACCGTTTTTCTCAATGTGTTTGAGGGCTTTAACACCTATGTCGATGTGCCTGTGAACAAAATTAGCGGTAACAGAAGCATCGCTGCGCGAAGTTTTTACGCCTTCCGGTATCATGGGTTGGTCGGAAACCAAAAGCAAGGCGCCGGTTGGTATTTGATTGGCAAAACCGACCATAAAAATGGTGGCTGTTTCCATGTCAATAGCCATAGCGCGGGTGTCGCGCAAATGGTTTTTAAATTTTTCGTCCCATTCCCACACGCGGCGGTTGGTGGTGTAAACGGTGCCTGTCCAATAGTCGTTTTCAAAGTCGCGCATGATGGACGAAATGGCACGTTGCAAGCTAAAAGCCGGTAAAGCAGGCACTTCGGGCGGAAAATAATCGTTTGAAGTTCCCTCGCCTCGAATGGCGGCAATGGGCAAAATAAAATCGCCCAAAGCATTTTTCTTTTTCAAACCGCCGCATTTGCCCAAAAATAAAACGGCTTTGGGCTGTATGCTGCTCAACAAATCCATTATGGTAGCTGCATTGGGGCTTCCCATTCCAAAATTTATCATGGTAATTCCTTCGGCAGTTACTGTTGGCATACTACTTTCCGAATTTTGAATTTCAACGCCGTATTTTTCGGCAAACAGCTCCAAATAATTTTTAAAATTCGTAAGCAAAATGTATTTGCTAAAATCCCCTAATTGAAGCCCCGTATAGCGTGGAAGCCAGTTTTCTACTATTTCTTTTTTTGTTTTCATTTGCTTGTTAAACTTTTACATTTCACTTTTAGTAAAACCCAAAACACAATATTTTACATAAAAAGCATTCAATTTTTTTTATTTTTAATAAACAACCACAAAGTTATCAAAGTTTTTCATTTCTTTGAAGCCTTTGTGGTTCGTGAATTTGGTTTTAGGTTAGACTAAAAAGCATGAGGTTTTGTGAATAAGAAATTTGATAAAAGTATTCATTTTTAACCTAATTCCTAATTCCTAAAACCGAAAGCAATTTAGTATAAATCATTATTATTTAACTTATTCCGAATTTCAATCAACTCTTCATCGGTCAAATGGGTCATTGTTTTGATTATTTCGTCAGAAAAACCTGCAATTATTCCTTTTATGGCTGTTTCTGTTTTTTCTTGTATTTTGCCTTCTATTTTACCTTCTATTTTACCTTCTATTTTGCCCTCTTCTTTGGCTGTATTTAGGGCATCTCTTTCTTTTGCTATATTTATTAAAAATTTTTCATAGCGTTTGCGTTCT
>DYNA01000001.1:0-32709 GCA_020721325.1 Paludibacter propionicigenes | reverse complement strand
ATCCTTCTAAAACATCAAAATTTGCTTTATCGCGAAGCAATGTTTTCATTGCCCAATCAAATCGTATTAATTTTTTAGTATTCATTGTGGCTCATTTGTTAATTTTATTTTGCAAATTTAAGCATTTTATTTTATTTTCTTGGTTTTTATGCTAAATTTATTTTACCGACAGCTTTTTTTACTCAATTGTATTCGGTATTAGGTATTAGGTATTAGGTATTAGGTAAAAATTAATATTCTTACCTAATTACTTGAAAAAAAGCTTATTCTTTTCAATATAACCCAATACCAAATTCCTAAAACCTAAAAATAAAAGCCATCGCATCAATTGGTTAAACAACAACCGATACCATGACTTCTAATGTATTAAAAAAAACTCGTAACTTCTATAAAATTAAATAGAAAGCACTTTGGCTACTTTCATCAATTCGCCGTCGAGATTTCTTTGTTTTTTAATGGTTTTATTAAACGGAACGTGAACAATTTCATGGTTAATGTAACCAATCATAATGCTTCGTTGGTCGTCGAGAAGAGCCTCAACGGCAGCCACGCCCATGCGACTTGCCAAAAAACGGTCAAAAGCCGTTGGCGAACCGCCGCGCTGCATGTGTCCGAGTACATTCACGCGAATATCCAAATTCGGATACAATTCTTTTACGTGTTTGGCTATTTCATGCACTCCGCCTTTGCTTCCTTCGGCTACAATAATAATGCTGCTGCTTTTCTCCTCCACTTTGCCTTCTTTCAATGTGTCGAGAAGTCTATCCACTTGATTTTCAGCCTCCGGTATAAAAATAGCTTCCGCACCCGTAGCAATGCCCGATGTAAGAGCAATAAATCCGGCATCACGCCCCATTACTTCTACCAAGAACATGCGTTCGTGCGAACCGGCGGTGTCTTTGATGCGGTCGATGGCTTCCACTACGGTATTTAATGCCGTGTCGTAACCAATGGTAAAATCCGTGCCAAACATGTCATTATCAATGGTTCCGGGCAGTCCGATGCAAGGAATATCAAATTCTTTTGAAAAAATACCCGCTCCCATAAACGAACCATCACCGCCGATAACAATCAAGGCGTCAATTTCGTTGCTTTTCAAGTTTTCATAAGCCTGTTTGCGACCTTCGGGCGTTCTAAAACGCTCACTGCGAGAGCTTTTGAGAAAAGTTCCACCGCGATGCACTATGTCGCGCACATTTTTCGACTTCAATTTCTTAAATTCGTTGTCAATCAATCCGTTATAGCCTTTATAAATGCCATACACTTCAATATCGTAAAATATTGCCGTTCTTACCACTGCGCGAATGGTCGCATTCATGCCCGGAGCATCTCCGCCGGAAGTTAAAACACCTATCCTTTTTATATTTGCCATTTTTTTTATATTTAATTTTGTATTTTTTTCAAAAAAAAATTTTTACCTATTTACTTTTTTTCAAAAGAAAATTTATTTTTTTTAGAAATCTTTTTAATGCAAATTTAACCATTATTTTTATTATGTGAGTTAATTTAAAGTTAATAATTATTAAACCACTGAATTTTAAAATGTTAAATGCCTAAATTGCGCACTATTTATCGCACGTAGATTTCGCAAAAAAAATCCTTTGCCACTTTACGACTTTGCATGAAAAAAAATCCTTTGCCACTTTACGACTTTGCGTGAAAATCTCTTTGCGTCTTTGCGTCTTTGCGTGAAAATCTCTTTGCGTCTTTGCGTCTTTGCGTGAAAAAATCCTTTGCGACTTTGCGTCTTTGCGTGAAAAAAAACTTTGCGTCTTTGCGACTTTGCATGAAAATCTCTTTGCGTCTTTGCGACTTTGCGTGAAAATCTCTTTGCGTCTTTGCGACTTTGCGTGAAAATCTCTTTGCGTCTTTGCGTCTTTGCGTGAAAAAAAACTTTGCGTCTTTGCGTCTTTGCGTGAAAATCTCTTTGCGTCTTTGCGACTTTGCGTGAAAATCTCTTTGCGTCTTTGCGACTTTGCATGAAAATCTCTTTGCGTCTTTGCGACTTTGCGTGAAAAAATCCTTTGCGTCTTTGCGTCTTTGCGTGAAAAAATCCTTTGCGACTTTGCGTCTTTGCGTGAAAATCTCTTTGCGTCTTTGCGACTTTGCGTGAAAATAACTTTCAGTAAATCAATATTATTCACGTTGTTTTCAATATCAATTTTTAACCATTGAACCATTTACCTACCAATTAATTTTCTTTTTTTTATAAAAAATGAAATATAAATGGTTAAAAAACGTTATATTTGCAAAAGTTAAATTCACAAAAAAAGGTTTTTTTTAAAAAAAAGAACAATTTTTATGTTCTTAAATTAAAAAAAATAAAATAACTAATTGAATAACAAAACAATAAACAGATGAAAAAAATACTATTATTTTTAATGGTTGCTGTTTTCACCCTTAGCAACCTTCAACTCAAAGCTCAAATTTCGATTGACGAGTTTGATAGTTTCGATCCATCTTCACAAGTTGGCGGCAATTTGGGTTATTCCAATATTGGTGGCGAAAATTATGTAAGTATGCGTCTGCAACCGGAGCTTTCGTTCGGAAAATGGGGGCTTGGGCTAAACATTCCGCTTTATTTCAATCTCGAAAACGGCGAATTTAGAAAAGACGAATATCAAGACGCCGGCGCACTTTGGCGTATGATTATGTACGTGCGCTATGGCGTAAAAAAACACAATCCGATTTATGCCAAAGTGGGTATGCTTACCAATGAATTTTTGGGTTACGGTATGTTAATCAACAATTACGACAACTCTGCCAGTTTCGACAAACGCCGTACCGGTGTAAGTGCCGATATTTTGATTAAAGAAATGGTTGGTTTTGAGTTCATTTACAGCGACTTCGATAACACTTCGATGAATCTTTTGGCAGTTCGTCCTTACATTCGTCCGTTTTCAAAATCGCCCATCAAAGTTATCAGCAAATTTGATGTAGGTTTTTCTTACGTAACCGACCACGACGAAACTTCCGTTGAAATTGACGGAGTTACTTACAAAAATCAGTTCATTAAAGACGGAATGAGTGCTTGGGCAATTGATGCGGGAACGTATTTAATCAATCGCAAAGTTTTAATCGTTTCGCCCTTTATTTCTTACGGAACATTGAATAAAAACGAAAGCCCCGAATTAAAATCGACCTTAGATGCAATGGGTTCAGCAATTTTAGAAAATGACCCTACTCGCACTACCGATAGTACACACATAGTTAATTACGACAAAGGAACCGGATTTTCGGTAGGTATTCGCGCTCGTTTAAATTTCTTGGGCAATGTAGTTAGAGCCGATGCACGCATCGAAAGACTCTGGTACTCAGACTATTTCTTGCCACAATTCTTTGATGCCGGCTATACCATTAGCAAAGATGCAAAAGTTCTTTCGCTTGCAGGCGTACAAAAGAAAGCCGGTATTTATGGCTCAGCTTCGGTTTCGGTAATCGATATGCTTATGTTCAGTGCCAGCCTTTTAATTCCCGATGGCGTAAATGAAATGAATCCGGGTTCTATCCAGTTGATTTTGCACAGCAAAGAAATTGGACCTTTCATTATTTCAGGTCAATATTACAAAGGCGGTTTGAGCAGTTTTTCTACCAAAGAAATTTTCAATTTCGACGAACGTTCATTGGCTACAACACGCATAGCCTATAAAGTAAACAAGTATTTAACTACCGGCTTCGATTACAAATGGTCATGGGCAAGAAATGACCAAGATGTATTTGAAACTTCCAATTACATAAGCCCTTACGTAGGTTTCCGTTTCCCATTTGGCAACCAAGAAGAACAAAAAGTGGATAGCGACGATACTTTTGAATACTAAGATTTTAAATACAATCCAAATAAAAAACGTTCCGAAAAATTATTCGGAACGTTTTTTTTATACAAGATTATTTTTTGCATTACTTTATAATCGTTTTACAATTTCTTCAATTATTCTATTAAAGTTATAAGATCTGATATCAAATGATGTGACATTAGTCCACGCTTTAAGCTCTATATATCCTGTTTCGCTACTTGGATTCAAAAACATTATCAAATGAGTATTCGGTTGCAATTTATCCCACAAATCTTTCATTTGATTATGATTAGTAATAGTTGTATTTAACGGACATGTTCCAAATGGTTGTGATACATCGTCTGTAAATAAAAAAATAATTCTTCTTCTTTTAATTCCTACTGTTTGCCATTTTGAATTAAATGCCATACTTAGCGCATCTAATCCATTTTCAGTTCCACCGGAAACAGACAAAATTGATATTGAACTTTTAAAATTTGATAATTCATCAGGAACATAATAAAATTTTGTAGCTTCACATTTAGCATCATGAAAACCAATTAATTTAATTCGTATAATTTCTGGATTTTTACTATGCGAAATCATTTCGGTTTGCAATAATGTATAAAAATTTGAGATGTTCGTTTTTATTGATTCTAACTTATCTCCCATACTACCACTAAGGTCTATCGTAAAAATTACATCTACCGTGTATTCAGGTTTTCGTAATGGAATATCTCTTTCCTTTTGTGTGGCAAGAATTAATTTACTAACAGGTTCATTTTTTATTGTAGTATCATTAAGCGTGTAATTTATATCTCTTCCATCAGCTACAATAGAAATTACAGATGATAAAGGTGTTTTTACTTTAAATTCTCCGTTACCGCTATTATTTGGTAAACTGATTAGTACACCATCAACTATAATTTTTAATTTAACTCTGGGTATTAAAGTCCATGTAGAATCTTCTACTGATCTGAAAACTAATTCTATTTCTTTGGGCTTTAAAGGAATTGTACGGTCGCCGATAGGTGCTTTAACCAAATCTAAACCGTTTGCATCTTTTATTTTTGTAGTGTTATCTTCATAATTTGGCGGGTAGGTTGCGACTATTGAAATTTCATCGCCTAATACAACTTCACAGACAATAAATATTCCGTTACCATTACTCATTATGGTATCAATACGTTCCCGACTTCCTTTTTTTATTTTTACTATATTTTTTACACCTGACAATGGTTTCCCTGTTCTTTCATCTATATTTTTAAATTGAATACAATTTTCAATCGGCTCTAAACAAATTGTGCGTTGATCAGGTGGCAAATTTATGAAGTCTTTTACTTTATGTTTGCCAGGCAAACGCCCATTTTTGTAATACGGTTTTTCGGCTTCAAGCGTAATGTCTGCAATAATATGTGCATCACTGTATTCACCCTTGCCTACACCGTTTACATTGGTACGTTTCTTTTGTGTTTTTTTCTTGCCTTTGTAATCAAAATCAATGGTTACTGTGGCTCCAGGTATAGGTTCCTTGGTTTTGCAATCAATTACAAAGAATACTATTTTTTCTTTGATAGGTTTCAATTTCAATAAACGTGTGGAATCTATACTTCCAAACAATTCGTCAATTTCTTTGTTTACGATACTATCAGGGTAATATCCATCGGTAGTACCTTTAACAATATGCACTTTACCGCATTTTGGTACTCTTGGGAAATAAACACGACCATCGGGCTGTGAAATTGCAGAATCAATATATTGTTTGCCATTATATTCAGATATTATTTTAACTTTTGCATCAGGTAAAGGTTCATTGTCATCGGCATCTACTACTTTGAAATCGAAAGGAATAAATATCGGCGATATGTTAAGTTTTATGGTATCGTTACCCCATATATGATGAAAATAGGGTTTTAAGGTATCCGAAGAATAACAACCCGTGTTGGCATAAATAAGTGTTTCGGAAAAATGTTTGAATATCCAAGAGTAAACGCGATAACGAAGGGCATAAAATTCTACAACGCCGTTTGCATCGGTAAGGCGTTCAAACTTGAAAACCGGACTTCCTGAAACTCTTACGCTTTGTTTTGCATAATGAAAATAAACATTTACATTGCTTACTGGATTTCCACTCTCGGCATCAATTGTTTGTACATAAACATTTTTTTTTAACGGAATTAACAACAGTAAGGGTAAAAATAATAATAGCCACCACCATGTAAATTTTTTTATTTTGATTGTATGTTCCATAGTATTTCAAATTTCAGATTAATTTTCTTTTTTTAAAATAAAGGTTCGGGTAATAATTTTTTCTTTTTTTCTTCCCTTTCTGTCTGTTTTAACCAAGTGAACCAATGCTTTTACTTTTTGGTTGTTATCAAATTCATCTTCGGGCAAAGAGGCACAATATCCGTCTTTGTCGGTAGTGCGTGTTAGTTTTTCTCCTTTATTATTGATAAAATCAACAATTATATTCTCTAAACTCTTTTTTCGACCCCAAATAAACGGTATTAAATACCGATGCTCTATAACTTGAATTTTGAAAAATCGTGGCTTTGGTATAACAATTTTCAGAATATAATCGTTTTCCTGCTCTTTTAGTTTGTGGATTTGATAGTTGTCTATCTTGTTTTTATCACTTATTCGTATATCATTACCTACAACAAGGTCTGCAATTTGAATTATCGCCAGTTCACCGGTAGAATATTCTTTTTTAGTGCCTTCGTATTCTACCAATACTAAATAATCTTTTTGATTTTCACCTGTTTCTTCGTCCTGAACTATTATAGTGCAAGATGTTGGAATAGGACAAATTATAGTCAGTTTAAAGATATTTTGCTCTTTTACAATGGTATAAGTTTCCGTATTTTCAGAATTTGCTTTTTCAATAATTTTAATTTTTTTCCCAACTTCTAAACTGTCTAAATTTATTTTTCCTGTTTTGTCGGTTTTGCTTGTTTGTGGTTCTTCACCTTCAATTTCTATAATAATTTCTCTATCGGCTAATGGCGTATCTTTTTGATTTACTACTTTTACTATTCCGCTTACAAGTAACGGGAAAATTACATTGGCAATATAATCTCCCGATTGCATAACTTTAAAATTATGCGTATATGCCTTTTTATCAGTTACTAAATCGTAAACCTGAAATTCGGAATCAATGCGAAGGCGACCATAAATGAACAAACCGTCCTTGTTGGTTTTTGTCCTAAGTGGTTTGTCCAAATAATCAATATAAAAAAAACGGTCGGCTGCCATCGAACCATCTGTGTAACTTATATGAATGATTACTTTGGCACTATTTGTTCTTGGCCGATTGATTACAACAGCAAGAGGGTCTATTGACGATGTGGTTTCGTTTGATTTGCAACCCCATTGAGTTAAAACTGGGATAATACCGTCTTCCGTTTTTATTATTTTTATATCTGCCTCACTGGGCATTAAAAACAATTTTGAATAAATTGGTTCAAAAGTGTTATCATTTTTAATTTTTAAAGTAATTTTTTCTTTAATGGTTTCGATATAATCCGAAATTTCATCTTTATCTTCATCTGAAAGGTCATTATAAGACTTTACTCCTCTGGTACCAAACTGTCGGTCAATATTCTGTATATCAATTGTCCAGTTTGTTGTGTCTGTTAATATGTCGGGTATGGCAAAAAACTGATATTCCTTGTTTACCGTTAACAAAGTTCTTAACCTATTATACAATTGTGTATAATTATACTGATACAATAAAAAATTGACCTTATCATTCGCTGTTAGGGATAAAAGTATTGCCATATTTATAGAGGTTTTTTATTTACATTCAACATTTGGGAAATTACAACGATAGCCGTCATTATTCTTCATTTTATTTAATTCTTTATAAAGATAAAAATAATGTTCGTTATTTATTTTATCCAATATTTCCTCAATTGGTTCTTTCATCTTCTTGTGGTTATCGGGCAAATAAATTATTAGTTCTTCGTTGTGTTTCACTTTACAGTATTGCGTCCATTTACAGTAGTTATTTAACAGCCTATCGTACATATCTTTTTCTTCTTTTTGTTTTGCACTAATATGCTTTGCATTTGATAATTGATTTATTGCAGAAGTACATTGAACTTCGCTATATGGCTCAGAAAGTACTTTTACAGCAAAGTTCATTGAGGAAGCAAATGATTTATAATTTTCCAATTGATTTATATAGTTTTGTTTGTTACCTATATAAGTTACAGAAGTACTTATTAACGAAATTAAATCGTCTGCCTTTTTTATATCATATTCATTTGAGTTGGTTGTATTACTAACTGCTTCATCTATTATTTTAGTTAGTTGTTTTTTTATATTCTGATTTTCTTGTTGCAATCTATTTTTTTCACTTGTGAGTGTACTATCATTACCTTCTAACCTTGTTATTGTCAAGTTAAGCGTTCTATTATCTGTTTCTAATCTTGTTTTCGTCTGGTTAAGTGTTCTATTATCTGTTTCCAACCTTGTTATTGTCAGGTTTAGTGTTCTATTGTCCGTTTCTAATCTCGCTTTTGCTTCGTTAAGTGTTCTATTATCTGTTTCTAACCTTGTTATTGTCTGGTTTAGTGTTCTGTTATCTGTTTCTAACCTTGTATTTGTTTCGTTAAGTTTTCTGTTATCCGTTTCTAATCTTGGCTTTAACTTATCGAGGGTTTCAATTGAGTCTTTCAATTCCTTAACCTCATTTTTTAGTTTGTCTTTTTCAAGAATTAAACTATCGTAGTCTTTCCGATTTATTCTAATTTTTTGACTATAAACAAAATTTATAGCAAGTATGAATATTATCAATACTGTTAATCGTTTCATAATAAACTATTTTAAAAGTTATTGTTCTGATTGTCTATTTCGTTCTTTAATGAATCGCAAAGGCATTTGTAATAATAAAAGTTTTTATATATTTCTGAATTACAACGACCTGGATATTCTTTTATCTTCTCTTTTTCTTCGTTTAAAAGCATATTATTTGTGTATTTTTTACCTAAAACCGCATGGTCTTCTAATAAACTAATTCGCAAACTAATCAGTTCTTGTATTTCCGTATTATCTTTAATAAACACCATTGTTTGGTAGTCTTTTATCTTCAATTCATAATTTTTTGATTTTGATGCATTATACGCACTGCTATCTGTATATGTTTTAATTCTGCCACACCAATTCAAAGCTTCAAAATATGTATCTATTAATGATATTACTCCGTCAGTTAGTTTTTTGTCATTTGAATTTACTAACAAATTAATTTCGTCTTTTAAGTCTTTTAAACTATTTATTTCTGCTCTTTTGCCTTTAATCAGAAATTGTTTAACGGAATCGCTGATAAGACGTAGATAATTGCTTTGTAATACCATTGTCAGGTTTTCTTCTTCTTCTTTGGATATTAGCGGGTCGGGGGTGGTTGCGGCATAGTCCTGAATATCAATTTTGATTTGGTTGTATCTGCTTTTATCCCACTTTTGTTTGCTCATAAGCAAAATATCATTTTTCAATTTACAATAATGTGGTGTCCGCAACGTATCACAGGGACAATCTAAACATGTTTCTGATATTCTTTTTTTTGAATCGCCACATGAATTCAGTTGAGTAAAACCAATAATGATTGCAATTACTAAAACAATTTTGCTTAATTGGTTTGTGTTTTTTTTCAATGTCATAACTTTACAATTTAATATCCAATTTGTTCTTTTAAATTATTATATTTCTTTCTATTATCACTCGAAACCTTAATATCATTTATTATTTCATCTATGTTTTCATAGGATGAAAAATTCATTTTAAGAAGAATTTCATCACATACCTTCAATGTATTGATTTGTTCTTCGCTTAACAGAGTTTTGTAATCTTTAAGATAATCATTCTGAAAATATGGTCTTATTTCTGACCAACTTGTTTCTCTATTTTTCTGTTTAAATTGTTGCTTTGCCAATTCAACTTTCTGACAAAAAAAGAAATATTGGTTAATGGATGAGGTATCAATACCATATAATATTGCTAAGACTTTTAATTCTTTTGCAGTTGATAAATCAAATCTATTGTCAGTATTGATAAAATCTTTTATTCTATCGTTAAGCGTTTCTTTATAATGCTTCTCACAATTATTTTTATGTGTTTCTACATCAATTTTATTCATATCGAAATCATCTGGATTTTCTTTTTTCATATTATTGTATTCTAATGCTTTTTTATCAAAAAACCCAATAACGGTATCGTTATAATTTGCTTTTAGCCAGTCCCAGTCTTTTTGGCAATATTCATTGGTCATACTATCCAATAATCGGTTTTCATCGGTATAGTATTTTGTGAAATCTTCACTGTTGAATAAAGCAAAATATATAATAGTAGCAAAAACAGCAATTACTACTAATGCAATTCCAATGCTTCTGAATAATTTTCTATTCCCTATAGGTTGTTTTATTAATACAAGTTTTATTTCAATTTCATTATCTTCATTTGCTGTTTTGTCCGAAATCGTGAAATTTTCTTCTTTTTCGATATATCCCTTAGCATTTGCTTTTATTAAAACCTCATCAGTATCTAAAAAATCAGGAATACACGCGACTAATAACTTTGGAAAGGTTTTTAAGGTTGTTCCGTTTTTTTTAACTTCGACACTGACAATTTCCTTCAATTTTTGGTTGTTCTCATCATAGGCTGTTATTTTTAGTTTCTTTAAATTCTTATTATCATTAGGATTTGTTACTTCTGGCTGTGTTTTACCAGTTAAATTTCTCGAATTGTCAGTACCATGAGGAAAATATGTCTGACTTTTGTCTTCCAATTTGATTTCATAATCAATAGAATTTCCGTTAATATCTTTTACTAAATCCTCAACTTTTAACGTTTCACTATAATCTGAATAACCCGGTTTAGTACATTTAATATTTAAGGTGTCATTTTTAAGTAATTCGGTTATCTGATATCTATCGTTTTCGATTCTATGTTGATTAACAATAGATTGATTGTTTTTTGAAATAGTAATTATTGCTCCTTTTATAGCTTCACTTATGTTTTTTGCTTTTACTATTTTTAAATTTAAAATGTACTTTTTTTCAATAGGTTTTAGCGATATTTCCTTAAAGTTGCACGATAAATCATAAGATTTTGCCGGAAGGATAAAAACCCTGTTAAATAGTAATAATTCAGTACGTTGGTATTCCTGTATTATACTATCTAATTCATCCTTATTTTGAAATTTTATTACACAAGTTTCTTTTTCGTGTGTTTTCTTTTCTTTTCGATTTATTTGTATCGGACAATTCAAACTATCAATGTATTTTTGAAATTCGTTTAATTCTTCCTGTTTGTCAGCCCTAATTCTGTTAATTGCGATTTCGTCAGTTTTTTCAATATATTCTTTATGATAAATCTCTGATAAATCATCAAGTATTTTACAAATGGAACAAGAAATTGACTTTTCAGTCGGAATACAAATTGAAACAGCATAAAAGCCCAGACGACCAAGCCAGTCATAAATAGTACGGTATATCGTTAAATTTGTATAATCGGTTTTATATTCTATGCTATAAAACTGAGAACCGATTTTCTTGAATCCGATAACTCCACGTATATCATTCAACTCATCGTCAATTGTATTTTCATCTTCATCAATATTTGACTGCAAAAATAACTTTTTACCTCGCTTTGTTCCCCAAATTGCGAAAGCTAACCTGTTTATCTCTTTAATTTTCATATTAATTTTCAATTTTAGTACATAGCAATTAAATTAAGAAATGATGGATTAGGAAAACAAAGCTAACAACCATTGAAAAAACTTTTGAAACAATCCTTTACTTTTTCCACTTTTTATTATTGGGGAAAATGAACACAACCAATCGAATAAAAATTTAGAATCGTGGTCTTTGTATGTATATGACAAATTTGCTTTAAAATCACCCAGACTGTACCTGTATATCTCTAATTTAAAGCTATATTTCTTACTATACCTTTCGCACATCCGATATAAATTTAAAAACTCCTCTTTTATAAATTTACTTGCTGCTTCCTCACTATTGTCTGGACTCTCATCCCATTTCGTTATAAGTAAACAAACAGCTTCCGCATTTTTTAACACTCCACTTTTATCAAAATATTGCATTATATGTTCAAAACGTGCCGATTGTGATACATTGTATTCTGTTTCTGGTTTCATTTTGTAATCAATAGCCAGAAATATAATTTTATTATTGGGGCTAAACATATATTCCTCAAACTTTTCAGAGGTCTTTTTATTATAAATCCCTTCAAATATCTCACCGCTCATTTCCAGAAACGTTAACGGGTGGTCTTTGCTGTTATCATCAGTAAAATCGCAAGCAAGATGTTGTATTGCCTTTGCAGGAGTTGCTGGAGGCAATTCACCTTTTTTAACAGCCAGACATAATCTATCAACATATTGAGCTCCAAGATGATTATCAATATCATTCATAGGAAGTCGTCCATTTTTTCGTGCGTAGTAAATCAAACCAGACATGAAAGTTGTTTTTCCGGAACCAACAAGACCAAGAACAAGCACTTCAACACGGTCAAGTTTTAATTCTGGAACTTTACTCCAATCACCTAAATCCTCAATATTAAATGGTGCTTTGGGACGTAACATAATTTCGTCCATTTCGTTTTGTGATTTTATTCCGTTATGAACTAAATCATATTCATCAACCATTCCACTAATAATCAGTGTTTTAATTTCCTCATCTGAATATTCGCCATTAGTTATATTTCTAATGTGTTCTTCCGGTGGAATATAAAAGACTGCATCAACCTCTTCTCGTGTTAAAAAACCATTCTTTATGACTTCATCAGGTTTTAAGTAATTACTTAATATTTCTTTTAATTCACTCTTTATAAACGTATTTTTAAATAAAATTTTAAGTAATTTATTAGAGTATTTTTTATCTCTTATTTTTGATATATGTTCGTCTGAGGTATAGGCTTTTGCCCATGCAATACCAATTTGTTCATCGTCATCAATAAATTCTTCTGGATTTAAAACACCACTATTGAAGTTGTTTTTCAAATCATTTGAATTGTATGTACCTTTCCTGATTTTTTCTTTATATAAACGAATAGTCTCTTTATCCATGTTAATTATTGTTTTAAGGGTTAAGTTTTACAGAACCATTATTATTATATTCTCCTGTATTTTTACCGATTACAGCCTGAGGCTTGGTTGTTGTAAGATATGGTAAAACAATAAGTGCATGTATGCCAAGCACAATTATCAAAACTAAACCTAAGCTTCCTGCCGAAGCATGAGAAATTGAATACTTGACACTGTTTAGCTGCATATCAGCACTTTCGATATTTGCTTTATGCTCAAAGTCGGGCATTTTATGCATTATTCGTTCATACAGTTCAGTGTATTTATTATCAATATCGTAATAGTAATAACTAACATTCCAAAAATTTAGTAACCAGTTTTCGAAACAATCTTCACTTTTTTGGAAAAATTCATCCAAATAAACAGTCCACTTTTCGCCTGTTTCCATATTTCCTAAGTCATATTTGGCTTTCAAAACAGTCGCTCTCTTATTCATCACACTCTGTATTTGTTCGCGAATTTTTTCTTCCATTGATGTATCATCAGGTTTTCCTTCAAATTGGTTGTAATAAATTACATCGTTTATACTATTTGGTACTGAATCATAAATATTTGAATTAAGCGTGTTTTTGGCTTCGATAATCATATCGTGCGACTGTCGTGTCGAAACAGCAATAATATAATCATCCGTTAACTTTACTACTTTAGCCTTATAACTATCTATTATCTTGTTTGTTTTATTATTATATTCGTTATGAAGAGTTTTTAATTCGTTCAGTTTTTCAATCCCTGCATTTTTCAGTTCTTTATTTCTATTTACATCAATGTCGTAGAAATGAAAGATAAAAATGAAGGATATAACAAATAAAACCAAATATGGTATGCCTAATAATATCTCAGGTAATCGGTTTTGTAGCGAACTATTTTTGGGGTTTGGCTTTTTATTCTTAAAAAAGAGTAATGCCATTGACAATCCATATAATAATATCGGCATTAATATTCCTAAAAATACAGGCATCCATATATTCTCATTGAAAACATAAACTAACCCTTTAAAAGTAAGAAACATACAAGCTATTAGCCCTAAGATTAACAGCACAAATTTCATTTTTCCAATTTTAAGCTTTTCTGCCATAATTATTTATTTTAAAAGTTACTTATCTTATTTTAACTAATTTAAACGTAAAATTATTTGTTCGTCTGCTTTTGTTTTGTGCCACACATTCGGCGCACCCTGTGGCATCGGGCGTGCACTCAAACACATAAGCTTCGTAAATGGTAGGTGGTGGCATACATTCGGCTCTATCAGTTTGGTTAATATCAAACTTTCCGGGGCTTATGGATAAACGTAAATCTGCCGAGCATTGCGTATTGTCATCTTCTACTAAAGTAATCCGTCCTGTACCATTGGCATAAAAATCGAAAAAAATGGTTACTTTTTCGCCCGAATTTATACTATAAATGTAAGTAGTACTTTTCCAACGCCCTACGGCAAAATCGAAATTATCGGTTTTATCGGGTATTCGCAGGGTGTCGGTTGTTGTACCGTCTGGGCAAAGTTCTTTTATTTTTTCAATTTCACGCAGTAAACTGTCGATTTTATATTGTAAATCAGGGCAATCCACACGAGGCATGGTGCGGCGATTATAATCTGCAATTTCAACAGCTCTATCTAATTGAATAATATTTCCTATGTATCTATCGGGCGAATTAACCGGTATTCCGGTTGATTGTATCAGGTCAACTATCTGGTCGAATGTTAGAGCAGGGTTTGCAGTTTTTATCAATGCAACTCCTCCTGTTACAATCGGGGCTGCCATACTTGTACCGTCAAGATAATTATAGCTTTGCTTAGGCAAACTGCTGAAAATTTGCACACCGGGTGCGCTAATGGTCGAAAAATCGCCAAAATTGCTGAACGGTGCTTTACTTTCGTTTGGTGCCACTGCCGAAACTTTCATAGTATAATTGCTACGTTGCATAGGGTCAATACCAATTATTACGTTACTATTTCCGGCGGCTAATATAAAAATAATATTTTTATTATAAGCAATTTTAAATAATTCATTCCAAAAAATTTCTTCATCAAGATATAATTCTCTAATTAGTTTGAGTTGTTCTTGAATCGGAATTGTTTCAGCTCCTGGTGGTATTCCCATACCCAGCGACATATTTACCACATCTGCACCGTTATTTATTGCGTAAAGCACTCCGTCAATAACGGAAGTTGTACTCATTACTCCATCGTAGTCGCCAACTTGTATCGGCATAAATTTGCAATTGGGGGCAATACCCGAAACGCCTTGCCCGTTGTTTGCCAAACCAATAGCAATTCCGGCAACGTGAGTGCCATGTATCGACGCTCTTCCGGTATTAACATTGGGCGAAGCCTCTGCAACATTCCAAGGACGGTAAATTTTGCCTTTAAATTCGGGGTGTGTTAAGTCAAAACCATCGTCAATTATGGCAACCACCAATGCGGAATCGCCTAATGTTCTGTCCCAAGCTCCATAAGCTTTAACTTTTTCGTGATACCATTGTTGGTTTATGTTGCTAAAACCCGGGTCGCTTGGACGGTAGTTGCGTTGGAAAATTCCTTCGTACCAAATAAGCATTTCAAATTCGGGCATTTTTGCTTTTAATTCACCTTTAATGCTTTCGCGCTCATCTGCCGGAATTTGTATTTGCAATCGCACCACAACGGTATCGTAATAAATAATCTGATAAATATCATCTGGATACAGTTTTTTAAACTTACGGGCAAATTCGTTAATGTCTTTGTTTTCGCCGGTGAGTGCAATATTTAACCTGTCGGCTACTATGTTCCGTACACTATCGGGGTCGGTAACAATCTTGGTTGTGTCGATAGGCACAATTTTACCGGCTTCGGGCGGCAACGGTACACTTTGGTTGCTGCAATGCCTTATTAAAAAAAAGGCACCCAGCAACAAAAGTAATATCCATAACCAATACCAAGTGTGTTTTTTCACTGTTATTGAGTTTTCCATTTAATTTTCAATAATTTGTCAAATACTAAAATCAATCAGTCTAATTTTTTCTTTAATGACTTTCAACTCTTGATTTGCAATCCTGTCGTAGTTAGGAATATCGCAATTAGCAATAAACGAAATCCGCAAAAGCTCTGTCCATTTTTCAAAATTCATTAAAAAGGGTACGTATTTTTTTGCATCTTCATTCTTTTCCGGATTTTCTGACATCAAGTCTATCAATTTTTCAACAGACATGCGTTTTTCATCATCGTTTACTTTATTGATTGATTCGAAAATATCTACGTCATCTGGAATTTTCAAATCTAATTTGTTGGTTTTGTTGCTATCAATTATCTTCTTTTTTTGTTCTTCGCGATAATCTTTCCAACCAACTGTATTTACAAATTCATTTATAGTACTTACAATAATATGGGCAATCATATCATCTGCCGCTTGGTTTCTGCTAAAATCATCTACATAAGTCCTAATGCGTTCACCTATTTTTCCGACAATATCCAACCGATTAAAACTTATCTTTAAATTATCAAGAAGTTTTTTCAAATTCTCCGAATTTAATCCTAAGTTAATAAAATATTGAAAGTTTTTAACATCAAGTTTATTCTCAAACCAAAAATCACGTGCCCTTTCAGCTAATGCATCGGATTGCTTTTTGTAATCGGATTTGCCACCAAAGAAACAATGTTCAAAATTAAAACCGGGATAATTCTTAAGTAAATCCGCCTCAACATTATCTCCATGTTTTTCTTTCAATCTTGCCATATTTTCATTAAACAAAAGAACTTTTTCTTCGTCATCCTTAAACTCTTGCAGTTTGATGCCTGCTCTATTTCTTATTCCCTCATACTTAAAAAGCTTTTCTTCCTCTTCCCAGTCTTTACGCATAAAATCCCTTAATCTATCCCTTAGCTCTGCTTCTGAAAGAATTAAATGGCTTATAAAATTACCAAACTCAAATTTACGTTGATGAAAATACCAATCCATATCGGTAACTACCCTTATGCTCTCCTGTTTTGCTGTTTCTATTTTTTCGTTTGCTTCGTCGCTGTGGTAATGTTTTTTAATTTCTGCTTCAATTTTTTCTTTAAATTCACGCAGTTTATTTTTATATCTTTCGGTTCGTATCTGATTATTGGCAATCGGTGTAATATTCTCGATAATGTAATCGCTACCATCTTTATTTAAATCGGTAAACTCTCTCCAAGCTCTTTCAGGGTCTCTTAAATGATTTTTGTTAAAATCTAAATTTACAAACGAATTGCGTAATCCGTTCATATAATCTTTTCGAAAATCACTAATTTTATTCTCCGTTCCGTTCTCTGCATAGCCTTCGTAAATACCTTCTGCCCATTTAAAAGAACGTAACATATACATATTTTTAAAATTTTCTATGTTATTTCCTTTATAAACCCAGTTTTTATACCAATCATATCCCTTACAATATTCGAAAGCAAAAAGATTTTCAAATCTTGTTTTCCATTTATAGTCAAATTTCCCACTATCATCAGTATCTTTATATTGTAACATTATATTAGCTTTGGTAAAAATAATGAACAAAGGACTGATTATGTTTGAAGCGGCATCTGTAAATTTTTTTAAATTATCAGTACGTTCTTCAATACGTTCACCAATGTAATAATCAATCCAGTTTTTCAAAAGAAAGGCAAGGTTTTTAACTTCTAATGGTTCATTATCAATACAAAACAACAAACTGTTTATTTCAAAATTCTCGGTATATTTATTAAATAAGTAAGCAACTTTCCCCCTACGATAATAATTGTAAAAATCGCGGATTGATAAATTTGGAACGTCTTTTTCATGATCGGTTTCTCTGTTTCTTGCACCCGGAAAATCTAAAATATCTACATTTTTCAAAAATTCTTTTCCACCTTTTTGTGCATCTGCAAGGTCTCCTTTTATAGGTATGATAACTTCATAAGTAAGTGCAGCTAATTTACTCCTTGAAACATTTGCATTTTTGTTGCCAAACGCAATATTAACCGGACTATTTGGGTCGTTTTCCAATTCAAACACTCTTTCTACATCGAGAATACTTCCTTTCTCACGCAAAAGAGAACTAAATTCAGCAAAAACTATTTCGGAAAAATCTAATTTACGCAATTCGTTTATTAAGGTATTGAATAGATTAGAAAATCGTTCAATTTTACCCCAAAGTAATTCAAATATATTAACCCATTTTTCGGGTTGTATTTTTATAATTGAATTTGCGATAATATCCCAAAACTTAGCATCTTTGAAATTTAATAAAACTGTTTTATCTTTAAAATATTTTTCCAGATAATCCTGAATATCATATATATCGTCATCAGTAAGAACCGTTTGTGTAGTTGTCGAACAAAAAGAACTAATGCCTGACAAAAAATCAGTAATTTCATTTTTAGAAATACCTTCTGGATTTTCGTAGTACTTTATATCTGAAAAAAAACTATCGCATAATATCAATATAACATCTCTCGCTGTCAACAGTTTAATTTCAATAGGATAATTACTCTGATGCAGACTCTTTTCTATCGAAAATCTTGACACAACACCCGTTGATTCCTTTCCACCTTCCGGATTGATATCACCAATAAAAAAATAGGGTTTACCATTATCTGAGTAATCCGGTATTTGTAATTTCTTCTCAGTGTCGGTTGCCAAGATATTATCAACTAAATATGACTTGCCAACCTGACTTTTTCCAAAAAGTGCAATCACCGGTTTTTTAGTAAAAACTTTTAATATATTGTTCGAACCTCTACGACATTTTTTAATGTTATAATTCGTCAAAGCTCTATCATCGCCTTCCAAATAGCTGTTAGTCCATTTAACAAATTCGTTGTAATGTTTTACAGCCTCGTTTCCGGTTACAACGTATTTTTGAAGTTTATCTTGTGGTATATTATTCATGATTGAAATTTTTAAAATTAAACCAAATTTTATTTTTACTTACCGATATTCAAATTGAATGCACCTGTATCAAGCCAATAGCCTTTTTCATCAGGCAATGTCATAATTGAAAGATTCAAATAACGTTTTGCCGGTGGCTCTTTTTTTGCTTTTGCATTCTTTCTTGTATCATCAATTTTCAAATTTTTAATTTCTTTAATTTTCCCTGTTTTTTCATCTTTGAATTTCATTTCTTCTCGTGTTAAAACAATATCAAATGGAATACGAGTATCGCTAAGTTTATCTATAAAAGATTTTATTGCTTTGTCAATAGCATCAATATCCTTCTCCGAAAAATTATTCTCCTCAATTACCTGTTTTCGTATTTCATCTTGGTTGAACTCTAACTTATATATTGGTTTACCTCTGTATCTTTTATTTGGCAATTGTTTATAACCGATTAGCAAAGGAAGTGTTGCTACCGGTATGTCACATTTCTTTTCATCAGGCGTAATAAAATTAGTTTCAATGTACTCAAAGCCTTTGTCAAAAAATCCAACATAGTCTGTTGTCGGTATCAGGTTCTTTCTCAATAGGCGTGTATCAATTGTAAATCCTTCCAACTTTTTCAGTGTACTACTCATTAATGCAATTGCAGCACCTACCGAAACAATAGTTTTAGGGTCTTCAAAATTACCAATATCATCGGCAAAAGGGTACCAACGACCTACTCTGTAATTGTTTAAGGTAATAATTCTTTCTGGCGAAACAGGGTAATACTCAACAAACATTTCCCTAATTTTTGGTATCGTTGTGGGCTTGCCTGCAAGCAAAATAAAATCGCACCCATAAGCTGATAATATAGCGGATAAGGGTTCGATAATTTTACGGAAAGTTCCATCAACTATTTTATTTACCTTATTTTTTGATAACTTCCACTTTATTTCTTCAAATTTTAAGGGTGCAAAATGTTTATTGAAAAATTTAATCAACTCGGGGTTGGGTTTGTTTTCACGAAATATTTCATCATAAGTAACTTCAATATCAGGTTGATTATCAATAGCATGTTGCAAGTATCGTGTAGCAATCGGCACAGCAACTTGAACGATAAAGTTCTTCCGGAAAATTTGCTGTAAGTGTTTTGTTATTTTTTTTCCATCAACAATCAGCTCCTTATCTCCCTGTTTATTCGCATCAGTACCTAAAAAATTATTCATTCGGTTTGCAATATCCGTAATGTTTTTTTCTCTTGCATTAGTTTCAATTACACCTGTACAGCCTCTTTCGTCCATGTTTTTGGGCGTACCTTCCAATATTACTTCCTGAACAATGCTTTTCAGTAAATCATCGCCCGCTAAATTGAAACTTTCCCAATACAATGGATTGGGTTTAAGTACGGCTACGCTTTGTCCTTTTTCGTATTGATAGGCACAAATCATCAAATCTGTTGTGCCTCCACCTATGTCTATTGAGCCTATGGTAAGGGTTTTGTTCTCTGTATCATCTACGTCATCGCGTTTTTTACCGTATAGATTAAAAAACACTTCGGGTTTGTTTAAATACCGTTCAGATATTTCGCCATACAAAAAGACAAATTGTCCGCAAGTTGCTTCATCGTATATCCAATCTCTTCTGTCTTCACTTGTTTTTTTTGCAAGTTCGCTGGGGCGTGGTATTACTTCTAATTCATTTTTTTGTTCATCGTCTTGGTCAATTAAAGCCAAAAAACTATTTGAATAAAATTTACTCAAAGCTCTAACAGCTTCTACGGCACATTCGCGTAAAATAAATTGTTCGTATTGTACAATGGAAGTGGGACAAGTAATGGTTATTCGTTTCAATTTTCGCGGACGTTCAGATTCATCGTGATCCATACGAAAATCATGCGAATTGATTTGTGAAATGGCGTGTAAAATTATTTCGATATACGTAAATGTCATCAAAGACTTACGCGAATACAAAGGCAAGGTTTTGTCATCTTCCTTTGGTAGATAAGCATAATCACCGCTATCTGTAAATTGTTCGGATATGCCTTCGTAATAAATTGCTTTGTTCAAATCCTGCCCTTCATAATTTACAAATTCCCACTGAATTTTCACTTTTTTGTTATCCCACAAATATCGTTTGGGGCTGGAATGGTGAGTGGCGGTTTCTTTACCCTTATCTATATCTAAATTGTATTCGTTGATAAACCGTGCTGCTTCTTTACCCAAACGCAACAAGCTGGGCCAACGAAAATTCTTAAATTCAGGGTTGTTGATTTCCCCAAATTTCGATTCCACAAAGGCAAGGCGCATCGAAAACGGTTCATCGTATTCTTTTTCGGGATTTGATAAATCTGTCAACCTAAGTTTTTTTACCTTATCAAACTTGGTAAAAGTATTTTCATCTGTTGGACTTTCAAACAGAATGCCGCAGGTATTTGAATTTCCAATATCAATAACCAAGTCCACATCAACGGGTTTGTTTTTTTCAGAATAAAATACAATTTCAGGAAATTGCTTTATCCTCTCCAAATATTTTATCATGTAAAGATAATAACCAAGATATTCAAGATGCGGAAATTCATTCAATTTACTTTCTTCACCGTTCTTTTTCAAATAGCCCTTATACACTTTTTTTAGATAATCACTTACCCAGCCACAGGAAAAACCACTATCGCAAAAATTAAGGTTCAGGTCTTCATTGTTTGACAATGCAAAATAATTGTCGTTTTCGGTAGTATCCTCTTCTTGTGGCGTGAAATAGATAATATCTTTTCCGTTAGGGTGGGGACGACTTTCTTCATCAATTTTTGTATCGAATGCCAATATTACCAAATACTTTTGTTTCTTATCCCTCTTATCTGATTTTTTCTTAATAATCATTCTTGCCCATGAAATTGGACTAAATATGCTTTTCCCATTAGTGCTTTTTTTAAAAAAGGGTACAGGCAACCAGGTATTTTCTTCCCCCTCTGATGCAAAAACATTCATACAATCCAAAATATCGTTTTTTGGGAAATATTCATTTACATCACTTAATTTATGCGGTTTCACAATATTATTATTAATGCCATCTTTCAGATTTTCATTGTTGTCAAGGTAATCATCTAATTTTAAGAGTTTTTTCGGCACCCAAATATCTCCGTTATCTGGCAAATTGTATGCGTATTGCAAAGATATCCGCATATTTTGCTCGTCTAAATGTTCGTAAAACCCCATGTTTCGTATTACGTCTTCATTGGGATTTATTTCCAATTCAAATCGGTGGAACTGTATTCCCGAATTTGCTATTAATGATATACTCATAACTATTTTGTTTAAAGTTAATTTACAATTTTATTACAAAGGCATCGGTAAAACCTAATTTTTTGTAGTAAGAAATTTTCGCTTTGGCACTATTTTCAGAAGCATAGCCTCCTGCATAATATTTATACCAACCTTTTATATATCGAACTTCTAAATTTGAAATACTTTTAAATGTATTTGTATTCATGTCTATTTCATTTTTAGCTGCCATTAGTTGTACTGCCCAACTTCCGCCTTTTTCACTCAAATATTTATACTCAGTAAAAGCTTCCAATAAACTTTCTGCTATCTTGTTTTGTCCACTTTTCGTTATTAAAAACGTTCTATCTTCTGTATTATTAATAAAGCCAATTTCTGTAAGTACAGCAGGCATATTTGTTCCATGTAAAACATAAACTTTATCGGTTACTTTTACATGCCTGCTTTGTCGCCCCACAAATGTACGAAATTTATTTTCAATAATC
Organism: Paludibacter propionicigenes; assembly: GCA_020721325.1. Classification (GTDB taxonomy): domain Bacteria; phylum Bacteroidota; class Bacteroidia; order Bacteroidales; family JAIFNL01; genus JAIFNL01. Next base: position 10,239 of record DYNA01000001.1, on the reverse strand, counting down.
TTCGCAAATTCAAAAGAATTATTCGACATATTGATAACGCTTTGTGTTTCAAAAAGATTTTCCGGTTTAACAAGAAAACTTTTGTACAATTCTTCGTATCCCTCTTCGTCTTTAATATCTTCTGTTTCGTTCTCAATGGTTTGCTCGTCAGGTTCAGAATTGCTATAGACTTCAATTCGTCCGGTTTTTTTGCCATAAATCAAAGTTTCTGTACCGAATCCTGTATTTAGTTGTTTAGAACTATTTACATGTATTGAAATAAACAAATCAGCATTGTTTCTATTAGCAATATCTGCTCTTTCATGTTGATAAACATACTTATCTGTCATTCGGGTATAATAAACTTTCAACCAAGGGAAACGAAATTTTATTAGTCTTCCAAATTCTAATGTCACATTTAAGGCAATATCCTTTTCTTTATATTGTCCAAAAACAGCACCCGGTTTGTTGCCGCCATGTCCTGCATCTATACATACAATATCTATCTTTTGATTTTGTGCTTGTAAATTAAAATCAAAAAATACCAACAATACCAATATGTAAATAAATCTATATTTCCTCATCGTTGTGTACTGGAGTGTTTTTATACTGCAAACGGCTTATTATTTAACTTTTCCAAAGTTCTAAAACTTTGGAAAAGTTATACTTACGTAATAATAAATATTAAAATTTATCCCGTTTTTAGCATAATTGTTTTTTCATTTTTTTGTTTTTATCATTTAAAGTAAACTTTAAAATTCATATTAAAAAACTATTAAACTTGCTGTAAATTGAAAATCAATATTTTGCCACAAAGAACTTAATGAGATTCACAAGAATACCCAGAATTAACAGACTGGTCTTTGTGCCTTTGTGTTGAATATTTTTTTCATTAAACAGCTTAATGAATTTAATTATATGATTATTAATTTACAACAAGTCTATTATTCAAAATAAAAAATCCATTCAGCACCTCTTTTTTAGCCAAACACCCTTTTTATAAAAAACAACAAAATACCACTCGAATAAAAACAACGAGCGAAAAAAAATCAATATGTTATTTTCTAAAAAAAAGAGTTTCTCTATCGAAAGTCCTGAATGAATTTTAATAAAATCTGTAAAAATTACAATTGCAAATATAAAAAACAAATTTCAAAAAAACAAATAAAATAAAAAAAGCCACCTCCAAAAGAAGCAGCTTTTTTTGTGTGTACCAACAAAGCAAACATTAAAATTCAACCGTATTCATTCTATTTTCGGTAGGAATATTTCTATTTTCAATTTCCAAATCCACATTTTCTATTTTTGATTTCTTGGTTCGTTTTTTTCTCAAAACATAATCTTGCGACTTGGCGGGATTTTTCTTTCGCCAATAAACTTTTCCCATCGAAGAGATGAAATACAATTTATTATATGTAGCCTCACGAGCTTTTGAACGTTCAAGAGTATCATTATTGTACGAAATTTCTGCTTGTTCACGTTCTCTTTCTGCTTGCACCAAGGTAGCAATATCATTTTCAAATACCGCAATATTAGCCTCATCATAATTTGCACTTGGCAATACCGCTCTATTTTCTTTCAAGGCATTCAATATATCATTGCAATGCACTATAAATTGTTTCGGTTTTATTTCTGTATGTGTTTTACCAAAAAGGGAATCATAATTACTATCTATTTTACTAAACACCGGTGCTAATTGTGTTTTGGTGATAGCCAAATTGTCTTTCACAAAATCAAATACATTATCCCTATTTTTAGTTTTCAATTTCTTGCGGGCTGACATTATCACATTACTTTTATCATCTAACAAATGAATTGCATCAGCCATTAATTCATCTATTTTTTCTTGAGTTACTCCACAAGTACTCAATTCGGCAAAGTCGCGCCGCGCAAAAGTGGCTATATTTTAGCACACTTCTATAAAATCTGCAAAAGACATGCCCTCATTTCTAATATTCAATTAATCTTTTTTTAATTGAATTAGTTTATACCTAAAATCCGCAAGGCATCGTATCAATATGTTGATAAATAGCTTGTTGATTATTTTTTCCGCATTTTGCAAATAATTGATACGATGCCTCTCTGTAAATTAGCCATTAACTTACGGATTTTAGGAAATATATTTTCTATATTTAAAAATAAAAAAATCGGTATAATTATTAATCGATTGAATTTGAAAAGAAAAATAAATAATACCTTATTTCAATTTACTTAAAAATTTCTTCAAGCTTTTTGTTCAGGTCTTCGCCGCGCAAATCTTTTGCTATAACAACTCCATTTTTATCAATTAAAACCGTGTGTGGAATACCCTCAATACCATAGAGTTCTACAACGGGAGCGTCCCAATATTTTAAATCGCTAACGTGAGTCCAAACCAATTTGTGTTTTTCTATAGCACCCAGCCAAGCATCTTTTTCGGCATCGAGCGATACACCAAATACCTCAAAACCTTTTTCTTTGTATTTGGCATAAGCAGCCGTTAAATTTGGAATTTCGCGAATACACGGACCGCACCACGAAGCCCAAAAATCAATCAAAACCACTTTTCCTTTAAGCGAGCTTAGCGAAATATCTTTGCCTTCGGGCGAAGGCAAAGTAATATCCGGAGCTTGACTGCCAATGGCTACTTTCTCTACCGTTTCCTCAACTTGTCCTTCCGATTCGGCTAAAAACTGATTTAACAATGAGTTATCGGGATATTTTGCCTTTAAATTTGCCAACATTTTATCTTTTATTTCAGTATTTGTAATCTGATTTATAAAAAATAATCCGGCTAAAGAATTATCGTTTTTAGAAAAAATATTTTCTACATAAGTGGCTTTTTCAGCTTCAATTTGTTGCTGAATTTCACTTAGTTTTTTATCGTATTTATCTACTTCATTGAGCGTTTTATAAAGTAATTCGGTCGATTGAGAACCCGAAATTTCAGGTTTAAACAAGCTATCGGTTGAAACGGTGATTTTTATTTTCTCTTCGGGTTCAATGATTAAAATTACATAATTGTATTCATCGAGGCGGAGTTTAAAAAAATCGGGTCCTGCAATATTCGCTTCAATTTTAAAGGTACCATCATCTTTTAAATCCGAACTTCCTATTTCAATCTCGTTCATTATATTATCTAAATAAATAGACGTGAACGTACCATGATTTAAAATTTTTCCTTTTACGGAAATATTAGGCTTTTCGTCCGATTTTGGCTCTGTACTTTGCGAAAAACTGATTTCAAAAATCAGTATGAAAATGGAAAATAAAATGGTTATTTTTTTCATTCTTGTCTTTTTTTAATAAAAAAATCTTTTTTCGGGTTTTATTTTAAGCTATCGATTTACAAAATAAAACGTATCTTTGATTAACTAAAATTTGTGATATTTTAGTATGCAAATATAAATTTTTTTTTTGAAAAAAATACATTTTGAACTTTCATTTTATTTTTCTCTAAAAAGATAATATTTTTTTGTAAGATTTTCTTCTAAATTTATTATTTCTAAAAAATTGATTGTAAATTATTTATATAAAAAAAACAAAATTTATTTGGCTTTTCGTTAAATAAAAATAAAAATAATTTTTTTAACAAAAGTTTTAAAATTATATTTGTATCGTTTCATAACGCACAATGCGTTTTTTTTAATTGTGCAAAATAAAAAATCAAGTTTTCTAAAAAAAATAAAATTTGTAAATCGCAATATCAATCGGCTAATAAACAGATTATTGATAATAAATTTTTACGCATTTTGTAAACAATTAATACAATAACAGTCAATTAGTTAGCGTTAAAACTTGCGAATTTTAAGTTAAAAAAAACTACAATTTGTTAAATAACGAAAGTATAAAAAAATTCGATACATGAAAAAAATAGCATTCGTTGTATTTTTAATTTCATTAAATTTTCTGGTATTTGGGCAAACACAAAACAGACCTTTGGGAGCAAATTATGCCGCTTTAGGCAATGTAGGCGTGGTAGGTTCCGATGTTTGGAGTGTTTTCCACAATCAAGCGGGCTTAGCATGGCTAACCGATTTGAATATAGGAGTACATTTTGAAAATAAATTTGGATTAAAAGAACTTAATCACAGTGCTTTAGCTGTAAATTTACCGGTAAAGTTCGGAACGTTCGGATTTCATTTTTCCAATTTTGGTTATTCAAAATTCAATGAAAAAAAAATGGGTTTGGCTTATGCCAAAAAACTTTTTGAAAAAGTTGCTGCCGGAATTCAACTCGATTATTTTACGACCAGCATTTACGACCAATACGGCAGTGGCGGTTTGTTTACTGCCGAAATGGGTTTACAAATGGAATTAGTTCCAAACCTTATTTTGGGCGCGCATGTTTTTAACCCAATGCGAAGTAAATATGATACTTACGACCAAGAATTGCTCTCGCCGAGTTTAAAATTAGGTATTTCTTATTTATTTTCCGAGCAAGTTTTTGTGGGCATCGAGGTTGAAAATAATTTTGTTCAAGGAACGATTTTTAAAACCGGAATTGAATATCAAGTTATTGAAAATCTGAAACTTAGAGCAGGTATGAACACTCAACCCGCAGGCTATCATTTTGGCATGGGATATGTTTTTAAACAAATTTCTGCCGATTTGGCTTTTTCGCATCATCAAGTTTTAGGGTATTCTACCAATGTTTCGCTTCAATACCGAATTTTTAAAAAATAGTTTTATGAAAAAAATATTTTTAATCCTGCTTGGGTTTATTTTTTATTCGCAAAATGCTTTTAATCAAGAAGATAATACTACTCTCATTGAAGAATGGATAGAAAACATTGCAGAAGATTCCGAGGAAGACATTGATTTTACTTCTTTGCTCGAACAATTTACTTTTTATGCCGAAAATCCGTTCAATATCAACGAAGTAGATTACAAGCAACTCGAAGAATTGTATTTTCTCAACGATGTTGAAATTCAAAACATTATTGCATACATCAAGCGAAACGGTGCTTTGACAAGCATTTACGAATTGCAACTCATTGAAAATCTGCGTCCTGAAACCATAGAAATGTTGAGTACTTTTGCAATTGCCCAACCCAAAAGTCAAGCTATTGATTTTGAACTCGATAAAGCTTTCAAATATGGACAACATTTGCTTTTTCTCAGAACAGAGTTTTATACTCCGAAATCGGTTGGTTATCAAGATATTGACTCTTTAGAATTAGCCGAAAATCCAAATGCACGTTATTTAGGAAACCGATTAAAATATTATTCTAAGTACAAATTTCATTACAAAGATAAGATTCATTGGGGTTTAACCGCCGAAAAAGACGCCGGAGAAGAATTTTTCAATGGTTCGCAAAAACAAGGTTTCGATTTTTATTCCGCTCATTTACAAATAAATAAGATAGGTCGATTGCAAACTCTGGTCGTTGGCGATTATCAACTCAAATTTGGACAAGGTTTGGTTTTGTGGTCGGGAATGGCTACTAAAAAATCCGCTTACGTGCTGAATACCAGACGAAGAGAAAATTTTGCCCAAAAATACGGCTCGGTGGACGAAAATTTATTTATGCGCGGAATTGCGACCACTTTTAATTTTGGCAGTTTTGATGCTACAACCTTTTTTTCGTACAAAAACATCGATGCCAACACGGTAAGTTCCGACTCCATTGACGATGAAATTTATGAAATTTCCTCTATTCAAAATACCGGTTTACATCGAACTCCCTCTGAATTGGAAGACAGAAAAGCCGTTTCGGAAAAAATTTTTGGAGCAAATTTAACTTACAGAGCGTTGCTTTACAAAATCGGGCTTACTTTTTTGCATTACGAATTTGGCGCAGAATTGGTTAAAGAAATAAAACCTTACAATATTTACGAATTTTCGGGCAACCAAAATTCAAATATTGGATTAAATTATCAATTTCAGCAAAAGAAAATGTCTTTTTTTGGAGAAACTGCCATTAGCTCAAATGGTGGAATGGCTACCACAAACGGTTTACTTTATAATTTAGCTCCTCAAGTTTCATTTTCAGCACTTTACCGATATTTTCAACCCGATTATCAAGCTTATTACAGCAATGCTTTTGGCGAAACAGGAAAAACCTACAACGAAAACGGGCTTTACTTAGGCACGGAAATTCACCCCTACAAAGGATTTAAAATATCGGCTTATTTTGACAGCTATTCCTTTATGTGGCTTCGTTCATCGGTCTTTGCGCCTTCGCACGGCAACGAATATTTTGTACAACTCGACTATATTACCAATCGAAAATTGAGCATGTATGTAAAATTCAAATTTGAAGAAAAACAAGAAAACTTTAGCTCCGAAATTGACAAAGTTCGCCAAGTAGTCGCTCTTGAGCGTTGGCAAATACGTTATCATCTGGTTTTTTCTCCCGAAAAACAGATTTCTTTCAAAACCCGATTTGAAATAAGTGCTTATTCAAAAGCTTTTGAAGAAAATAAACACGGATTTTTGCTTTATCAAGATGTCAATTATGCTTTCATTAATTTTCCCCTAAAACTTAATTTCAGATACGCCATTTTTAACACAACCGATTTCGACGACCGAATTTATGCTTATGAAAATGATATTTTATACGGCTTTTCTATACCGGCTTATTATTCTAAAGGCAGCCGGTTTTACGTAAATTTTAAATACAGTTTTTCTGAAAAAATAGATTTTTGGTTTAAATATGCCCAAACTTTTTACAATAATGTTGAATCGATGGGGTCGGGAAAAGATGAGATTTTTTCAGATACTAAATCGCAACTAAAATTTCAATTGCGTATTAAATTTTAATCTTAAAATAAAAAAACAGATATGAAAAAACTCTTTATTTTATACTTTTTATTTTTACCTTTTGTTTTGCTTTCGCAAAAAAAAGAAGATATTAAAATTCATATTTCGACCTATTTAGGCAACGAAAAAAGAAATTTTTATGGAAATAAAGCTCCCGAAAAATTAGATACAATATGGAAATTTTATTTGGGGAAAGGTTTAAGCTTTGCCTACGGATACGACAAAGAATGGGTTGGCGCAGGTTGGACAGGACAGCCTCTGGTGATTGAAGAAAACGGAAAAACTTTTCTTATTCAAGGAGCTTTCGATTACCACTTACGCAAAATTGACGCTCAAAACGGCTCCGAAATTTGGCGATACAAATTTGATGATATTTTGAAAGGAACGCCAAGCATTTGGGTCAATAAAAATGAGAAAGAACTTGAAAATAAATACATTATACTTCAAGGAAGCCGTTTTGGATTTGGCAACAAACAAAGCGACAAAATCATTCCAAGCTTTCGGGCTGTTTCAATGCAAACCGGAAAAGAACTTTGGCGAATGAACACGCGCCGAACCGTTTGTTACTCGCGCGATGTGGACGGCTCGGCTTTAATAGTGAACGATACAGCTTATTTAGCTCTCGAAAATGCCATTTTTACTATTTTCGACCCCGATTTCAAAAAACAAGAATTAAGAGATGATATTTTGCAACCTAAAATATTCAAAGAAATTGATTACTACCACATTAGCGATACCATCATTCACGGAACAAATATAGAATGCGAGTCCTCTCCTACTCTTTTGGGAAACCGAATTTATACCAATGCCGGTGTTGGAAAAGTTTTTGGGTATAATTTGAAAACCGGAATTGTCGATTGGATTTTTGACATTGGAGCAGACTTAAATGGCTCATCACCAGCTACTTTTGATGATTGTTTGCTCATTCCGGTTGAGAAAGATTACATTGAAGGACGCGGCGGTGTTTTAAAATTAAATCCTTCAAAAAAGCCCGAAAATGCTGTGGAATGGTATTTTCCAACACCCAATAAAAATTGGTTTCACTGGAAAGGTGGAATTGTGGGGTCGATTGCCGTAAACGACGCTACTTACAAAAAAGGTTTTCCGCACATTGCTGCTTTTATTGATGCTGCCGGCTTTTTTTATGTTATTGACCAAGTCAAAATGCAAAAAAATAAAAAGGAAATAGCTTGGGACAACAAAACTCAATATCCCGTTCCGATTTGCTATTTTGAAAAAGAAGTAGGTCCGTCTATTGCCACGCCCATTATTGTGGGAAACAAAATTATTGTACCTCTCGATAAAGGTTTGCAACTTTATGAATTTGATAAACAAATGAATATGAGGTTGATAGACGAAATTAAAAACATTCAAATCGATGCAACTCCGGTGGTTTGGAACGGATTTTTATACATCGCATCTTTAGACGGCTATTTGTATTGTTTTGGCAAAAAATAATTTTTTCATGTAAAAAAGTAATAAGGCATCGAAAAAAAACTTTTTTTACAAAAAAACTTTTTTTATTAAAAAAATTGATTTTAATGCTTGGTAAAAAAATCGAAAGTATTTTTTTTCAAAAAAACAAATTTTTTTATAAAAAAAATAGGATTAAAAAACATGTTGCTTAACATTTTGCACAAAACGTACAAAATTGTAAATTTGTGCATTCTTTTTTTTGAAAAAGAAAATTTAAAATTTACAGCAATAAATCAAATTAATATTATTTTTTTATGAAAAGAAAAAATATCATCATCATCGGCGCAGCCGGTAGAGATTTTCACAATTTCAATGTTTATTACAGAAACGAAGCTCATTTTAACGTAGTGGCTTTTACGGCTGCTCAAATTCCCGACATTGACGGTCGTAAATACCCCGCCGAGCTTGCCGGAGAATTGTATCCTGAAGGAATACCTATTTTTGCCGAACAAGAACTTCCTCGTTTGATTAAAGATTTAAAAGCCGATATTTGCGTTTTCTCTTACAGCGACGTTACTTACCAAAAAGTAATGAGCGTGAGTGCCATAGTAAATGCTGCCGGTGCAAGTTTTGTGCTTTTGGGAACTGATGCCACAAAACTTAAAAGTACAAAACCCGTTATTTCGGTGGGGGCTGTGCGTACAGGTTGCGGAAAAAGCCAAACTTCGCGCCGCGTTATCGAGCTTTTGATGGAAAAAGGTTTAAAAGTGGTTGCTGTGCGTCATCCGATGCCTTATGGCGATTTGGTGGCTCAAAAAGTGCAACGCTTCGCTACCGTTGAAGATTTAGCCAAACACAAATGCACCATTGAAGAAATGGAAGAATACGAACCGCATGTAGTTCGCGGAAACGTGATTTACGCAGGTGTGGACTACGAAGCCATTTTGCGGGCTGCCGAAAACGACCCCGACGGTTGCGATGTAATTCTTTGGGACGGCGGAAACAACGATTTTCCTTTCTACAAAGCCGATTTAGACATTACCGTAGTTGACCCTTTGCGTCCGGGACACGAACTGACTTATTATCCCGGAGAAGTTACCCTTCGCAATGCCAATGTAGTGGTTATCAATAAAATGGACTCGGCTTCGCCCGAAGGAATACAGCAAGTTCGCGAAAGCATTGAAAAAGTAAACCCAACTGCCATCGTAGTTGATGCTGCATCGCCTATAGCTGTTGATAATGCTTCGCTTATCAAAGGAAAACGCGTTTTGGTGGTAGAAGACGGTCCGACTTTAACTCACGGCGAAATGAAAATTGGTGCCGGAACGGTAGCTGCTAAAAAATTCGGAGCTGCTCAATTAATAGACCCACGTCCGTTTGTGAAAGGTAAATTGGCTGAAACTTTCCAAATTTATCCAAATATTGGTACTTTGTTGCCAGCCATGGGCTATTCGGCTCAACAGCTTGCCGACCTCGAAGAAACCATCAACACAACCGACTGCGACTCCGTTGTTATTGGTACGCCGATTGATTTGGGACGCATCTTGAAAATCAACAAACCTTACACTCGTGTTTTCTACGATTTGCAAGAAATCGGCAAACCTTCTTTGGTAGAAGTAATTGATGATTTTGTTAAAAAAATTAAATAATTTGATTTTTTTTATTTAAAAATTTGAAAATTCATTAATTTGAAAATCTGAAAATCTAATTCAAGAGTCCGGTCTAAAAAGGTCGCACAAACACCTTATAATTTGCAACTTGTTGTTTATTAGGCAGTTGCGACAAGCAAATCGTGTTTTGCAAAACATTGATAATAAGGTAGTTAAGATTTACCTCTTCGTTTTGGATGGCTTTTTAGACCCGACTCATTCAATAATTTGAAAATTTGATTTTTTAAATTTTAAAATAAAAAAATGTTTAAGTTTATAAAATAAAAAAAACCCGAAAAATTCGGGTTTTTTTTATTGTCTGAAATTTTAAAATTACAGCTTATTTAATTTCTATACTACAAACGATAACTTTGGCAAAGTTCTAATTACAAAGTAGTTACATAAAAACAAAAGCTCAAATTAGAACCGTTTAAAGTATAAATTATAAAA
>DYNA01000020.1:8864-38798 GCA_020721325.1 Paludibacter propionicigenes | reverse complement strand
CCGCTTAAAAATGGTTTCGTTGTCTAATGGCGCGTACATTTTTTATCTTTTTTTAGTTTTTGCAAAAATACGATTTTTGTGTGTGAAATGCAAATTTGTATTTAAAATTTCAGCTTTTTTTATCTCTTTTTTTTAACAAAAGTAATAAAACAGATTGAGTTTCGTTTTTTTATCAAAAAAAAATATAAAAATTTGTTGTTATCAGTTTTTTTTTGTTACTTGTACTAATTTCTTTTTTTGTAAAAGTTTAATAATTAGTTAGTTATACAAAAATATCGATTTTATTTTTTTATTTTTGCAATACTTTTAAAAAAAATCAGCTAAATCAGTATTTTATAAAAGTGGTTAATAATAAATTTCTATGTTTTTTAAACTAAAAAACGATACTTTTATTCTAATTATTTTCAACAATTGCAATTCAAAAAAAAAAATCGTTACTGACGGTTTTTTAAATTTAAACAATAAACTAAAAAATCATTTACAATGCAAAAAAAAACGTTTATTTCATTTTTAATATTTCTGCTGTTTTCTAATTTTTTATTGGCTCAAAATGAAACCGTTAAGAGCGATAAAGTTTCGGAAACTTACGACAGAAGCGGTTTGACTTATCTTTTTCTCGATTTTAAAAGCGACCGTTTTTCCAGCTATTTGCGAGATGCTGCTTCACGAATAGAAATTCCGATAAAGTTTGATAATAACTTGTTGTCTTTCAGTGCTATCGATGCTCCTTATTTCCGCGATGAGCATTCGGGCGGCGATTTGAATTTGCAAAGCAATAAGTATAAAATTCAGGACAAACTTTTGCAAGAACGTGTTAATTATAAGCTTTTAGAATTTTGGTGGGGTATTAAAAATGATGGCTCGTATTCGGCTCAAACCATTCAGCAACGCGGCATTTACAACGCCACCGACCTCGACGTAACCGAAGCCGACGCCTCAAAAATAGGACGCGCCCAATTAGGCGATGCCGGTGAAAAACTTATCGGAAATAGTTACATTTTGGTTTACGACGTGCATAGCATCAAAACTATGACCGAAATCTACGACGAGCAAGACGCCGCCGCAAAAGCAAAAGCCGAAAAAGACAAAACGGAATTTAAACCGGTAAAAAGAACCCGAAACGGATACAAAGGCAACGTTACCGCCTTTCTTTACCGCTTGGCTTACAACGATACCATTCAAGCTTATTTTTTCGAGTCTTTTTCTGATGAAAAAAACATTGATTTGCAAAAATTCAATACCATTTACAACAATGTTAAAGTTCCCTTAAAATTTGTTTCTTCTACAACCGCTTCTGCTGATGGAACTCAAATGAATACAGCTTTGGTTCAAAAAAGTACTTCCGAACTTTTTGAAAAACTTTTGAGCGATGGCGTTAGTTCGGCATTGAGTAGTTTTGAGCGCAGTTTGGAAGAATTTAGAGTAAAAACTCCTTTGGTTTCTACTTTTCCTATTAAAGCAAAAGTTGGTAAAAAAGAAGGACTTACAACTGACCGCCGTTTTTACGTTTGGGAATACCAAGTTAATTCAAAAGGCGAAACCGTGGCAAAACACAAAGCCGTTGTGCGTTCGCGCATGATACACAACAACTTAAACGACGAATTGGGAAAAACCGGAACCACCAATTTTTACCAAGTTTCGGGCGGAAAACTCCGCGAAGGCATGATTTTGCAGGAACGTGTCGATTTGGGCGTTGCCATTGGCTTAGGCGCACAAAGTTATGCCGGACAAACTTCATTTCACATTCGTGCCGAAGGTAGTTTGAGCCAATATTTGGGATACGTAATCAATACTCCGCTCACGGCTTTCAAACTTTATGCCGATGCCCTTTTTCAAAAAGACAAAGATTCTCTTTATAATGACCCTATTAAGTTTTCGGGACATAAAGACCATTCATTTTCAAGATTTTCGATAGGCGTAAACAAAGAAATCTATTTTGCACGCAAGTTTCACGTAGGCATTTTAGGCGGAGCAGGTTTAGAACAAGCCACTTGGGCTGACCGCGAAGGCAGCGAAAGCATGAGTACTTACTTAATTGCCACCGGATTGGAATTTGGTATGGCTGTTGGCAAAAATTCGCAAATTGTAGCCTCGCTCATGAATTATTCCCCCATTGGCGATGTTACCGAAAACGACAAAGACGGTGAACTTTTAAATACATATACCGAAGGTTGGGATTATTTTTTCCCCGAACGCAAAGGAGCTGCTTTTGATGTAACCTTTAGAATACTATTTTAAAAATAAAAACGTTTATACTTAAAAACATTTTTTTTTAATTTGAAAATTTGAAAATTTTGGAATTTAAAAATTTTGGAATTTAAAAATTTGGAAATAAATTTTTATAAAAAAAACAATTGAAAAAAATGTTTGTACTTAAAAACATTTTTTTCAATTTAAAAATTTGAAATTAAATTTTTATAAAAAAGTTTTAAAAAAATAATCTAAAAAAAAAAACGTTTGTACTTAAAAACATTTTTTTCAATTTAAAAATTTGAAAATAAATTTTTTTATAAAAAAAGTTTAAAAATTAATTTTTTAAAAATAAAAATCAAAAGAATGAAAAAACTATTATTATTATTTGCATTTATGTTTGCTTTCGGTTCGCTTTTGGAATCGCAAGCACAAGTAAGACGCGAGTTTAAAAAACTTTGGGCAAGCGAAGACAACTACGAGGTAGTGGTGGTGGACATTGGAACGGACGGCACAAAACTTATTAAAGTTTGGGCTTACGACAAAAAAGTGGAAATTGCCAAAATTGAAGCCAAAAAAAATGCCGTATCGGCATGTTTGTTTAAAGGTGCGCCCGGAAGTCGCGAAAAAAGTTTCAAACCCATTATTACCGATTTGAAAGTAGCCGAAGATAATGCGGCGTATTTCGATGCTTTTTTTGAAACCGGAGGCGATTACATCAAATTCATCAACGTTACCAACGATGCTACCGGAAGCGACATTGTAAAAATGGACAAAGGTTACAAAGTAGGAATTGTAGTTTCGGTGGCTTACGATGCTTTGCGCAAAGAAATGGAAAACCGCGGAATAGTTAAAAAACTTGCCGAAACGCTCGGCGATTCCAAAAAACCAACCATTATGGTGGTTCCGGCTGACAATTTCTGCGTTCGCAACAATTACACTTTGACTTTTAGCAATCAAGGCACTACCGAAACGCTGCCCAATTACAAAGCCGCTCTTCAAAACGATGCCGACTTACTTTTGGTTATCGGTAAAATGAATACGCTCATGGCAGACCGTGGTTTTCCGGCTAAAAACTTAGAATCCGAAATCAAAAACATAGAGTCGGAAAGTGCCGAATCGAACATGCTTACCAGCAAAGGCTCCGGCTCCGATGTAGCCGAATCGCCCATCGATTTGCTCAAACGTACAGCTAAGTCCGACATTATCATGCAGTTGAATTATACCGTAAACACACAAGGTCCGAAACGCTCGATTTCGTTCAACTTGCAAGGCATTGACGCTTACACGGGCAAACAAGTTGCCGGCGCACAAGGCACGGGTTCGCCTTCGTTTTCAGCCGAAACCGCTCTTTTGCTCGAAGAAGCCGTTCTTGCTCACTTAGACAATTTCAACGCTCAGCTTCAAGCTTATTTTGAAGACATTATGAAAAACGGCAGAGAAATTAAAGTAAACATCAAACGTTGGGCAAATGCCGACATCGATTTGGAAGAAGAATACGAAGTAGATGGCGATGACCTTGAATTAAAAGAAATCATTGAAAATTGGATAGCCGACAACACCGTAAAAGGAAGTTACAATTTGTCCGATGCCACCGAAAATTTCATGAAATTTGAGCAAGTTCGCATTCCGGTTTTCTACGAAAAAAGCGGAAAAACTCGTTCAATGGACGCCAACACTTGGGTAGGCGATTTGAGAAAATATCTTAAAAAAGAACCTTTAGAAATTGATGCCAAACTTTACATGCGCGGACTTGGCGAGGCTTGGCTTATCATTGGTGAAAAATAATTATAAATTGTTGATAACCAAAATTTTAAAAAAAATAAATTTTAAAAATTTATCAATTAAGAATTAAGTTTTAAGAAATTATTTTTTTGTAAAAAAATGATTTATAAATACATAATCTTTTAAATTTTAATTCTTAATTTTTATAAAAAAACATATAAAGAAATGAAAAAAATATTTTTGATGTTTATAACCGTTTTGGCAATGAATTTTTCATTTGCACAAAATGATTTAGGAAAACTTGATGATGTAGGCAAAATATCGCTAACGCCCGTTTTGCCTGAAGTTTTAGCCGATATGCCCCAAGAAGCCAAAAACATGCTTTTGAACAAATTGATGCAAATAGCTGTGAAAAATGGTTTGGGCGGCGTGGCTTACGAACCCAATTTTATCATTACTGCCACCGTTGATGTAGAATCGAAAGATGTTACATCGAGTGCTCCGCCAATGATTGCGCTGAAATTGAACATGAATTTTTACATCATTGACTATGTCAACGAAACCACTTTGGCTGAATTTTCGCGCACAGCGAAAGGTGTAGGCAAAACAGATGAAAAAGCTTATATTGAGGCTATTAAAACCATTGACCCCAAAGCAAGTGCTTTCAAAAAATTCATTACTACCGGCAAAGAAAAAATTGTGGAATATTACAATACCCAATGCGATGTAATTTTGAAAAATGCTGAAACGCTCTCTAATACAGGAAAATACGAAGAAGCTATTGTTACCTTAATGAGCGTTCCCGAAGTGTGTATGGAATGCTACACGCAAGCCATGGACGCCGTTGTGCCTATTCACAAAAAAATGGTGAGTGCCAATTGCAATCAATATCTCGAAGCCGCTAAACAAGCTTGGCTCAACCAAGATTTGGAAACGGCTCGCCGCAATTTGGTTTTAATCGAAGCAGGTTCGCAATGTTACGATGCAGGCTTTGAATTATCGAAAAAAATCAATTCGGAATTAGGAAATGTGTCGAACGAAAATAGCAATCAAAACGATGGAAACAAACCGATTGTAATGCGAAAAGCCGACGAACCCGCTTCCAAAGGCGATGTGATTTCAGATGCAAAGAAAACGGTTGTAAACAATTCCAACGGCAATACGCAAGAATACAATCTCGAATTTGTAAAATAATTGTTTGAAATTTGTTTGAAACTGTCGAAAAACTCAACTTTTCCAAAGTTTCTTAACTTTGGAAAAGTTAATAATCAATTAGTTACAATGCTAATTATTGATTGTTTTTTAATTTTTTTTATCGTTTCTTTTAAAAAAAAAAGATAAATTATTTTTCAAACAAATGCTTTTCAAAAATTAATTCAGTAATTAACGGGTAATATTTATTTTTTTTTGTAAAAAAAAAATTTAAAAAAATAAAAAATCAATAAATTATGAAATTTTTTTATAATTTATAATTTTCAAAAAATACCCGTTTAAATAATTAACAATTAATAATTATAAAAAATGAAATATATAAAACTAATCTTTTTACTTTTTTTATCGGCTTTGGTGATTACTCCCGCAGTAGCCCAAGAAAAACCGGTAGAAACAAGCCATAAAAAAGAACCCAAATGGCTGCACGGCACCGAAGTCGATTTCATAATCGTTACCGGACGCGGCGAATCGATTGACAAAGCAAAAGAAGATGTTTTGAAACAAATTCAAAATGAGATTGTTAATTCGGTGGCTATTTATGTTCGTTCAAAAACCGAAATGAACATTGAAAATACCAACAACAACGGAGTTATCAACACAATAGAAAAAATGAACAATACATCAAGCGTACAAACGGCTGATATTCCGTCACTTAAAGGTATTTCGCTCAATAAAGTTGATGATTTTTATTGGGAAAAATTTTACAACAAAAAAACCAAAGAAACTGCCGTAGCTTACCACGTAAAATACCCTTACACAGAAGCAGAAAGGGAACAATTAATTCGCGAATTTAAGAAAAAAGACGAGGAATTGACCAGCCAATTGGAAGAAATTCTTGACGGAATAGAAGAAACAAATTCCATTGACCAATTGGAAGAATACAAAAAACAATTGGAATATTTATCGGAATATTTCATTGACCAGCGCAAAGAAAAAGCCGATTTGGGCGTTATTAAAATCAAAGACATGCTCTCTTCGGTTGAAGTAGTGCCAATTAGCGTAACTCCGGGCGAAATTCAATATACTTTGAAAATTGGCGACAATTTTTATTCGGCTTCGGACAAACCCAAATACGAAAAAACCGATTGCGTAACGATTACTTCCAAAGAAAGCAATGAACACGTGCAAATTATCAAATTCACTTACGATGAATGCTCGGAAGACGACAAAAATTTTATCAAAGTAATTTACAAATTTAGCAACAAAAAAGCCGAAAATTCATTTTACTTCGACATGACTTCCGAAATAGCCGAAATATTTTTGAAAGACGAAATTCAAATGAAAGCCCTTCAACGCGAAGCAACCGATATTAAAAAATATTCGGTTACTTTCAATGTGGTTTCAAAATACGAAACCGGTTTTGAAATTGAAAAAATTGTACTCGAATGGGCTGGTTTATCAACCGTTAGCATTGATGTAAATAAAAAGTTTTCGGGCAAAGGAAGCCACAATATTACCGTTGAAAGCCAACAAGTTATCGACAATCGTTATAGCTCAAAAAATAAATCGAGCATAGCAGGGGTTATTTATTACAAAAATTCCGTTACCGGCGAAGTAAAACGCCACAAATTTTTTAACCAAAAAACAAATACCGATTGGTAAAATCTTTTTTGGTAAACAAAAATAGAAAAAATTCAAAAACACAGTTCTTTTTATTATATGTTTTTTTAGAAAAGAAATTGATTTTCAATATTTTAGTATAAAAATAAAGTCTTTTTATTATTAATATTTGTTAAAAATTGATAACAAATTTTTTTGAAAATACTAATAAAAAAAAAAAAGCGTTTATTTATTAAACAACAAATTCAAATTTTTAAAAAATTAAAAAAATATCATTAATAAAAAGTACTATTATTTAATTATAAAATTTATCATTATGAAAAAAGTAATTATTTTTATGACAGCCATGTTCTTTGTTTTTCTTATGGCTCAAAGTGCAGCAGATGCTCAAGTTGTTTCGCGCAAAGAACTAAATAAACAGCGCAAAGAACAACGCGAAAAAGTAAAAGACCGTGCAATTAAAGAAGCAAGAAAAGAAGCTAAACGTTTGCAAGAAGAAGAAGGTTGGATGGTATTTCCGGGCGACAAACCTATGGATAAAATGCTTGAAGACTCTTGGATGCGTCAATACGAAATGCGTTTCAACAACGACGGTTCAGAGTCGCCTTCATATATTTGGGCAGTTGGAAACGGCGTAGCTAAAACTAAATCGGCAGCCGAAATGCAAGCGATGGAATTGGCAAAAGTTGAACTTGCCGGACAATTAAAAACTTCCGTTGCTGCTCTAACCACTTCAAATATTGCCAATGCACAGCTTTCAAACGTTGATGCCGAAACCGAAATGAGCATCGTTCAATCGGCTAAAAACATCACTTCTGCTACATTGACTGGCATTAAACCGGTAGTGAAACTTTACAGAACCAAAATTCCGAAAAAAGGTCTGAAAGCCAACAACAAACAACAATTAACTCCCGGAACGACCGAAGTACAAGTAATGTTGTTCTACGATTTGTATGAAGCTGATTTCCAAGTGCGTGATGCCATTAAAGAAGAGCTTAAAGACAAAGTAAAAGACAACGAAGAAGAATTGAAAAAATTAATGGATTTATAATCTGTAATAAAATTAGGTTTTTAGAATCAAAAGCCTGCCAACTAAAAGTTTGCAGGCTTTTTTATATCATTTATTTTTTTAATATAAAAAAATATGAAAAAAATAGTTTTTATTTATCTGTTTATTTTTATTTCTTTTTTGGGTTTTACCCAAAATAATGAACCCAAAATTGTATCTGCTTCGGGCGAAGCACAGGTAGAATGGAATAAAGACCAGGAATCGATGGCACAAGCAAAAGAAAGGGCGCAAAATTTAGCTACCGTAAATGCCCTTGAAAAAGCCTTCGGCGTGGTGATAGTGCAAGGAAATTCTACTTATATAAAAAACAAAGTAACAGGTGAGCAAGTAGAAACAAATACCCAATTTAATATGATTGGAAATTCGATAGTAAGAGGCGAAGTAATTGAAATAGAAGATATTAAATTTAAGGAAATTAAATATACAAAAAAAATTGACCGAAAAAAAGTGCAATTTATTGATATTAAATGCAATATAACTGTAAAAGCCAAAGAAATAACCGATACTCGTTTGGAATTGGAAGTTAAAACTTTGGCTTGTACCAACATAAAATGTGCTTCAACGGTTTTTAAAAACGGAGACGATTTTTTTATGTATTTTAAAAGTCCGGTCGATGGCTATTTAACTATCTATCTGGACGATACAAAGAATACAGTCCGACTTTTGCCTTATATGGAAATGCCCGAAGAAACAGAAAATAATTTTAAAATTCAGGCGGATAAAGAGTATATTTTGTTTTCAAACAAAGAAGAATTTAATTATTTTGCCGATAAATATTTTGAAGAAGACTCCTATCAATTGACTTGTGAAACCGAAAAAGATTTGAACCGACTTTTTATTATTTTTTCGCGAAAAACGCTCAATAAACCCAATTTAAAGAAGGATTTAGATGAGAGTAAATACACTGAATATCTGCAAAAAGGCTATCAAATGCCCATGCAAACCACATCGGAAGAATTTCAAAAATGGCTGGTAAAAAATCGCTCCATTCGTGACGATGTGCAAGTGGAAATGATTGATGTAACTATTGAAAAATAATTCCGTATTTATTTAGATAAAGTAAAATTATAAAATTTTATAAACAGCTATTTTTTTATTTAAATAAGAAAAATAGCTGTTTTCTTATTTTTAGTATTTTCCAAAAATATTTGTAAATCAATATTTTCTGATAAAAAAATTGAAAATTTTTATTTTTTTGAAAAAAAATTTCGATAAATTAAATAAAAGTCTTTACTTTACCAAAAATTTGAGACGATTTTCTTTTTTTTTGGAAAAAATAAAAAAATAATAAAAAATGAATCCCAAGCATATAGAATTAATTTGTAAAGAATTAAATATTAAGGCTTTTCAGGCTGAAAATACCATTAAACTTTTGAATGAAAAAGCTACGGTTCCATTTATTAGCCGATATAGAAAAGAGCAAACCGGAAGCCTTGATGAAGAACAAATTCTAAAAATTAGTATCCTGATTAACAAATATATAGAAGTTGATAAACGGCGCGAAGCAATTATTTTGTCAATCGAAAAGCAAGAAAAGCTTACGCCCGAATTAAAAGCCGAATTGGAAGCAACTTTTGATTTAATTAAGCTCGAAGACCTTTATTTGCCTTACAAACAAAAGCGAAAAACTCGCGCCGTAAAAGCCATTGAAGCCGGATTAGAGCCTTTGGCAAAAGCCATTATGAAACAAAATAATGATTTGTTTTTGCAAAAAATTTCGGGGTATTTTAATGATGAAATCAAAACACAAGAACAAGCCTTGCAAGGCGCACGCGACATTATAGCCGAATGGATTAATGAAAACGTTACGGCACGGAATATTGTAAGAAATGTATTTAATAATGAGGCAGTTATAAAATCAAAGATAGTTAAAAATAAAGAAACGGAAGGTGAAAAATATACGGATTATTTCGAGTTTGAAGAAAATTTGAAAAAATGTCCTTCGCATCGCATTTTAGCAATGTATAGAGCTGAAAATGAGGGTATTTTGAAAATAAATATTGAACCCAACATGGATAAAGTGTTGGCGTCGCTGGAGCGATTTTTTATCAAAGGAAAAACCGAATCTTCGGCACAAGTGCAAGAGGCTTTGGTCGATTCTTATAAGCGTTTATTGAAACCTTCGATAGAAACCGAGTTTTTGAATTTATCAAAAGAACATGCTGATGCAACTGCTATTGAGGTGTTTTCTAAGAACTTACGCCAACTTTTATTAGCTCCGCCTTTGGGGCAAAAACGCACTTTAGCCATCGACCCTGCTTTTAGAACCGGCTGTAAAATGGTGTGTTTGAGCGCACAAGGCGAACTTTTGAGTTCCGACACCATTTATCCGCACGAACCACATAATAAAACCGAAGAGAGTATTAAAATAGTAAATAATCTGATAAAAAAATATCAGATAGAAGCCATTGCCATTGGAAACGGAACGGCAGGAAGAGAAACGGAAATTTTTGTAAAACAAAAAGTAATGCCGGATAATAAAATCGGTATTTTTGTGGTAAACGAAAATGGAGCTTCGGTTTATTCGGCTTCTAAAACGGCGCGTGAAGAATTTCCCGATTATGATGTTACTGTAAGAGGCTCTGTTTCAATAGGTAGGCGTTTGATTGACCCCTTAGCCGAATTGGTTAAAATTGACCCAAAAGCCATTGGAGTTGGGCAGTATCAGCACGATGTTGACCAGAATAAATTGAAGCAATCGCTTGATAGTGTGGTAGAAAGCTGCGTAAATTTGGTAGGCGTTGATGTAAATACCGCCAGCAAACATTTGCTAACTTATATTTCGGGTTTAGGACCGGTTTTGGCACAAAACATTGTGGATTACAGGCAAGAAAACGGAGCTTTTAGGTCGCGGCAAGAGCTAAAAAAAGTGCCGCGTTTGGGTGCAAAAATGTTTGAACAAGCTGCCGGTTTTTTGCGCATTGCAAATGCCGATAACCCCTTAGATTCCAGTTCGGTACACCCCGAACGCTACGAAGTGGTTGAGCGTATGGCAAAAGACCTAAAAGTAGATGTGAAAACGTTAATTGCAAACAAAGATTTGCAAAAACAAATTGATATTCATAAATTTGCAAACCAAAAAATAGGGATTCCCACTTTGCTCGATATTCAAAAAGAGCTTGCAAAACCGGCACTCGACCCGCGTTCGCATTTAGAGGTTTTTTCTTTTAGCGAAAGCATAAAAACGATAGACGATTTGAGCGAAGGTATGATTTTGGACGGAATAGTGAACAATGTTACCAATTTTGGCGCATTTGTTGATTTGGGAATCAAAGAAAACGGATTGGTGCATATTTCAAATATTACCAACAAATTTATTTCAGACCCTTCTGAAATTTTGTCCGTTTCGCAAAAAGTGAAAGTGAAAATTATAGGTATCGATGCCCAGAGAAAAAGAATTTCACTTTCAATGAAAGATATTTGATTTTTTTTAAATGAATTGGCTATGGCTAAAAAAAAACGTGGTTTTGAAGATTTTGACTGGGAAAGTCTTAATCAATTTTTAGAAGATTGGGACGAGTCCGAAAAAGTTCGTGAACAGTTTATTAATGAACTTATTACAGAGTTGGCTGTATATTTTATTTCTAAAGACGAGCAATATTTAAAAACCGAAGAAGAATTTGTTTTGAATTGCAAAAAAGAAGCTCGTTGGATAGCCGAAGATTTTGCTTTTACCCTTTCCGATTTGTTGTATCACTATGAAACAAAAGAAGGTAACTTTTTGGAAATGGACGATTTAACCTATTTCAAATACAGCGACGATTACGATGCCAGTCATTTAGAAGAATTAGCAACTTTTCCGCACATGACTCGCGAGCGTGTTGATGAAGCCAAACGCGAAAGCATTGAAGAGCATTTTGCCCGAAAAAAATACGCTGAAGATTTTCATAATTTGGTTAAAAAATTTGTTGTAGAATACGTACCTGATTTGGATAAATTCCCTGCGCGAGCATTGCGCGAGTTGGATTTAATTTGCTATTTGAAAATGGACGATTTTGAACAAAGTTTTCACGAAATAGCTCAGCCCGACCGAGAACCTTCACAATTTGAAATCCATTTGCGCGAATTGGAAGAAAAGATGAAAAATGAGCAAGCCGAAAAAGAAAAATTGGTTGTAGATAAAGAAAATTTGGATAAAAATATTTAATGGCTAAATTAGAAAAGCTTTTTTTGAAAAAAATTTAAGTTTGCAAAGCATTTTTTCAATTTGTTAAAAAACAGCTTATTACTGATTTATTTTTACGTTTTTTTTTAACAATTGATTTGATGAATCTTAATTTTTTAGAATTGTTTTTTTTAAAAGATGATTTTTTTTTATTAAGCAGTTAGACAAAAATATTTACAGCTTAAACAGTTAATTATCAAATGAATAAAATATTTTTTTGAAAAATTATAATATTATAATTAAAAAAAATTTGAAAATTAAAATAAAATATTTACTTTTGCGGCTCAAAATTTTAAAATAATTTTAATAACAAAAAAATCAGTTTAATATGAACAATTACGAAACTGTTTTCATTGCATCTCCCATTTTATCTGATGTTCAGATAAAGGAAACAGTACAAAAATTTAAGCAACTGATTGCCGATGCAGAAGGCACATTGGTTCACGAAGAAAATTGGGGTTTGAGAAAATTGGCTTACCCTATAAAAAACAGAGCTACAGGTTTTTATCACTTATTTCAATATCAAGTAAAGCCTGAATTTATTCAAAAATACGAACGAGCTTTTAAGCACGATGAGCAAATTTTGCGATTTTTGACAGTACGTTTAGAAAAATATTCACTTCAATATGCCGAAAAACGTGCCAATTTGAAAAAAGACGTTACTGAAGTGGAAAAAAAAGAAAATGAAAACTAAAACAAGGAGGAAAGAAAATGTCAACTAATCAATCAGAAATCAGATATTTAACACCTCCAACGGTTGAGGTTAAAAAGAAAAAATACTGCCGTTTCAAAAAAAATAAAATCAAGTATATTGATTACAAAGACCCTGAATTTTTGAAAAAATTCTTAAACGAACAAGGTAAAATTTTACCACGTCGCATTACCGGAACTTCTTTGAAATATCAAAGAAAATTATCGGTAGCCGTTAAACGCGCTCGCCACTTGGCTTTATTGCCTTATGTAACTGATTTATTGCAGTAATCTATAAGTAGTTACCTTTAAATTAGAAGATAAAAGAATTTTTTAAAAATTAGGTTTTAAACCTGAAAAATTTAGGAAAAAATGGAAATTATATTAAAGCAAGATGTACCCAATTTGGGTTATACCGGCGATGTAGTGAAGGTTAAAAACGGATACGGTAGAAATTACTTAATTCCAAAAGGTTATGCCATTTTGGCTACGCCTTCGGCTGTAAAAATTAACGCCGAAAATAAAAAGC
The DNA here is from genome assembly GCA_020721325.1 of Paludibacter propionicigenes. Taxonomy (GTDB): domain Bacteria; phylum Bacteroidota; class Bacteroidia; order Bacteroidales; family JAIFNL01; genus JAIFNL01. The sequence goes on along the minus strand of DYNA01000020.1, from coordinate 25,658 downwards.
AAAGAGCGCACAAAGAAACTAAAATCAAAGACAAAGCGCTCGAAATTGCTTCTCAACTTCAAGGTAAAGAAATTATTATTGGTGCCAAAACCAGCACAACCGGCAAAATTTTCGGTTCGGTGAATAGCATTCAATTGGCTGAGGCTATCAATAAAAAAGGTTTTGAAATTGATAGAAAACAAATTTCTTTTAAAGAAGACCACATTAAAGAAGTTGGTAAATATACTGCTATCATTAAGCTTCACCGCGATGTAAAAGTGGAAGTAGCTTTTGAAGTGATTTCGGAATAAAAAAAACGGTGCTTTAGCACTAAATCTCTAATATGAACTAAATATTAGAACTCTTTTAAGCTTAAAACGGACTAAGCATTCTTTTCATCGAAAAGAATGCTTTTTTTTGTATGATAAAAATCAAATAGTTAAAATAAGCTATTTTATTCTTTGAATTTGTTCTTTTTTCATACCGTTTTTTTATTTTTAAATTATTGAATATGAATTAAATAATAAAAATAGTCTGAAATAGAAGAAAATTTTATTTCTTTTTTTGTAGAAAATTAAATTTGAAATTTGTACTTTTGTATTATAAATAATAACCAATAACAACGCACCAATTGAATATTTTCTATTAGCTTGGAGATTAATAATTGTGATTTTACAAAAATTAGCCGTTCATTTGAAAATGACGGCTTTTTTATTTTTTTTAGTTGTTTATTTCATCAATTGATTGATTTTATTAACCATTTTTGCAAACTCAGGTTCGTTGTAAAGCCTTGTGAGATAAGCTATTCTTCCATTTTTGTCAATCACCACATTGCGAGTAACTCCGCTACCGGCTTCGGCGTATTTGTTAAAAATTGCGGCATCTAAATCCATTGCAAAAGGATAAGTTACCGGAGCGCGTTTTTGGTAATTTTTTACCGTATATTCCGGCTCTTCTCTATCTACGGCTAACACAATGATTCCCTTTGATTTATGAGGTAGCCAAATTTTGTTTTCTATGTGTGGCATTTCTTTTGTGCATACGCCACACCAGCTCGCAGTGAATTGAAGCACAATCACTTTGCCTCTGTTTTCCGAGAGTTTGAAAGTCTTTCCATTGGTTAGTTTTACACTAAAATCGGGAGCAGGGTCGCCAATTTTTACTTTAAACTGGTTATTTTGAGCAAAGACACTCAAAAACAAGGCATTAATTAAAATTAGAATGGTTATTTTTTTCATTTTTTATTTGTTTAAAATTTTTTCAAAGTCATGCTTTATGTAATACAATTTTCGTGTTTTTATTTCATTGTGTACTTTTTGCTTTTCCGTTTTCTTTTCGTGGAATCCTTTGCAAAAATAACTATTATCAACTTTTCTTATTATTTTATTTGCTTTGACATTTAGTAATAGAGGTATTATTTCGTAATTTTCGATTGAAAAATTATAAAATTCCTGTAGTAATGATTTTATATAGGCAATAAATGCTTTAGAGCTTCTAAATTTATCAGGGACTTCATCATTATTTTTAGATTTCAATTCGATAAGCAAAATAATTTTTTGCCCTTCAAACTCAGCCCAAACAATGTAATCGCATGATTTTCTGATGTTTTCTGCTATAAGAAGACTGTTTTCTATTTTTTCAATACTGTCTTTTCTCCCGTGCAAAAACGGAAGTTTATCAAATTTTATTGCTAAAAATATTTCGTTAAATCCTATTAAGGTAATTTTAGATAATGTATTTTTCTTATCTAAGTTATCCTCTTCTATTAAAGTAATTTGGTATTTTATTTTATTTCCTTCTTCAAATTGAGTATAATCTACAATTACTTCAGGATTAAATATTTTCGTTAATGTTTCACTTAATTTATTCATCATCACTTGTCATAAAATAGATTTTATCATACATTTGGCTTTGGTTATCTATCACACTATCAAAGTATTCTACTTCAATGCCAAATCCATTTATTTTTTCTTCTGTAATTTGTCCATCGCGCGATGAGGAATAGATGCTGATTGTTTCTTTTTTAATTAGTTCATTTTCAGTAAGTTCAAACTCATTTAACAATTCATTTTTGTTTTCAAAATTTTTGCTTAGCATTATCAAACTCGCCAATTCTTTTGTAAAATAATCGCTGTGGGTGCTTACAATGAGTTTTAAACCTAAATTGCTCAATTCGGCAATTATACGGGCTAACTTTCGCTGATTTTCGGGGTGAAGATTGATTTCCGGCTCGTCGATAAAAATTATATCGCCAAAATTGGCTACATGGCGTAAATATAAAACCAACACTGCCAAGCTTTTAACGGTCGAGGAAGTTAAATGTGCTTTAAGAGATTGTTGGGTTTGGAATGCCAGAAAGTTAATATTTCCATCTTCATCTATCGAAACTTTTCCGCCAAGCATTGTTTCAATTTTCGATGCCATTTCGTCAAATTGTGTGGTATTTTTTCGCCATTTTCGTAAATTATACACCAATTTGATGTAATCGTTTATTGCTAATGGATATTCCGGTATTTCGTGTTTTGCCGTTTTATTTTCTGAAAATATTTGATTTTGAGCTTCTTCGTATTTTTCAGCTCGTGTGTAAATGATGTCGTAAGCGTATTGATTGAGGGCTGACCGTTCGGCTGGGAAAAAACGTATTTCTTTGATAGTGAGATAAATATCAAAAACATATTCAAAAAAATAATGAAATAATTTTAATTTTATCTGATTAATACTTAACTCGCTTTCAAAAATATTTACAACATTTTTATGATTCTGCTTATATTCTAAAATACCATTTTTAATTGAATTAGATTGGTTTTCAGATATATAATTAGATTTAATTTTAAAAATATCATTTTTCTCATCTTCCGAAAAAATAATTTTAAGATTTGGTCTAATTTCGTTATCTACAAAAATTTCATTACAATATTCTACTAATTTATTTTGAAAAATAGATAAAATTTTATCCCATTCTTGATAAAAATTTAAGCTTACCTCAAAGTCCCAATCTTTTTCGGTCGAATTATTTTTTACGGTAAAAAGGTCAAAAAAATCTTTGTTTTTTTCAACAAAATCAAATTTTCGGCTTTCGTCTTTTAGCTTGTTAAATAATTTGTAAAATCCATATAATAAGTACGTTAAATAAGTTTTTCCGGTATTATTGTAACCAGTGAAAATCAAAAGATTTTTACTCAAATCGATTTCAGCCTGTTTGATGATTCCTAAATTTTTAACCTCTAATTTCATTATTTTCTATTTTTATTTATTCTATTTTTTTTACAAAAGTAATAATTTTTGAAAATTTTAAATATTATTTTTAAAGAAAAAAAACTGTTTATCTCTTTTAAACATTCATTTTGAACTTTTTTTGAACTTTTTTTGAATTTTTGAACGACTATTTTTTTTTAATTGAACAATTTTTAAAACATTTGTTTTGAAAATTCACTTTATCTTTGTAGTGTAAAAAAAAAAAGAAAATGTTTCACTAAAAAATATTTGAGTTATGAAAAAAAATGCACTTTTAATTATCGACCCGCAAAATTCATTTTGCAACCCCGGCGATGCAGCCGGAAATAACCGTGGTTCACTTTTTGTAGAAGGTGCCGACAACGATATGAAACGCCTTGCCAAATGGATAGATGCAAATTCGCAAGATATTGATTTTATTGGAGTTACGCTCGATATGCACCAGCCCAATGACATTGCACACCCCAGTTTTTGGCAAGACAAGCAAGGTAATTTTCCGGCTCCTTTCACCGTAATCACCTCGAAAGATGTGGAAAACGGCACTTGGACACCGCGTTTTGACCCTGCAACTTGTTTGGCGTATTTGAAAGCTCTCGAATCGCAAGGCGAGTTTCCACATGTAATTTGGCCTGCCCATTGTATCATTGGTTCGGAAGGTGCGGCTATCTATGAGCCTTTGATGCAGTCGATTATAAAATGGACGGAGCAAGGTAAATTCTTTCAAACCGTTGCCAAAGGAACGTATCCGTTTACCGAACATTTTGGTGCGTTTCATGCTCAAATTCCAGACCCAAAACGCCCCGAAACGCAACTTAACCATAACTTAATCAAGACGTTAGAGCAATATCAAAATGTATATTTAGCCGGCGAAGCCAAATCGCATTGCGTTGCCAACAGTTTGAAACAAGTTTTGAACGAAGCACCCGGTTTGGCTGCAAAGTTTATCATTATGGAAGATTGCATGTCGAATGTTACTGGTTTTGAAACACTTGGCGACCCTATTTACGAAAAAGCCAGAAAAATGGGTGTACGATTTACTTCTACTCAAACCGAGCCATTTTTGAAGTAATTATTAATTTTTAATTTTTAATTTTTAATTTTTAATTTTTAATTTTTAATTCATATTTAATTATAACAATTTAATAATTCATCAATATAAAAATTTAACATTTTTAAATTTTAAAATTATGGAAAATTATAATAATTTAGATTTCAACATAGATTTTGGGAATTTCAATCCCGAAGACATCGAAACCGATGAAACAATTAATGCCGTTTTTGTGGTGGATACTTCGTATTCAGTTCAAAATTATGTAAAAGAATTGAATTTTGCGTTCAATTCGTTTGTGGAAAGTATGCAAAAATCGCACATTTCGGAGCGTTTGTTTGTTTCGATTATCGAGTTTAATGAGCAAGTGAAAGTTAAGAACGGTTTTATGCCTATTAAAAACATTCAACCCACTGATTTCTCGAAAGATATAGGTGGTGCAACCGCTCTTTTTGATGCTGTTTTTATGGGATTGAAAAATGCCATCGATTACCGGAAAAACCTTGAAAATTCGGGCGTTGAAACCAAAACTTTGCTTTTTATCATCACCGATGGCGAAGATAATAGCTCAAAAAAGCCACCGCATTTGGTAAAACAAATGATTGACGATTTAACAAACGACGAACGAAGTGCTTACACGTTCACTTCCATTTTGTTTGGTGTGGGCGGAAGTGCTGACTTTCAGAAAGCTCGCCGACAAATGGGCATTCAACATTTGGCAAAAGTTGGTACAACGGGCGACCAAATTAAAAACATGATTGGTTTCATATCACAGTCTATTTCAATGGTTTCCGCAGGTCAAGCTTCGCCAACTCCCGATTTTTAGTTTCCGAAAATTAAAATGAATTTTTTTCAAATTTGACTTCTTTTTTGGGAAGTCAAATTTTTTTTTTATAAAAAAACGAAAAACCAAAATATTTTTTTATTTTTGTTTTTCCTTAAATTTGCAAATCGATTGCTAATAAACGGAGAGTCATCGTATCAATTGTTTGCAAAATGCCTTCAATTTAATGATTAATAAGCTGTTTATTAAGTTATTGATACGATGACTTTCGGATTTAAGGTTTTCTTTAAAAATTTAAAAAAATAGAAAATGTATTTATTTTTTGATACCGAAACAACGGGTTTGCCCAAAGATTACAAAGCTCCGGCAACTGATACGGAAAACTGGCCTCGTATGATTCAAATCGCTTGGCAGATTTATAATCTATCAAGGCAATTGATTGAAAGTGAGGTTTTTATAATTAAGCCCGAAGGCTTTGACATTCCCAAAGAAGCTTCCGATGTGCATGGAATTACTACCGAACGGGCTTACGCCGAAGGTGTTGATTTAGAGCAAACTCTGATTAAATTTAGAGAAGCTATGTTGAAAGCTGATTTTTTGGTGGCGCACAATATTAGTTTTGATGAAAAAATTGTTGGGGCAGAATTTTTTAGAAAAAAAATAAAAAAACTTCCAAAAAAAATTGACCGAATTGATACGATGGTCGAATCAACCGATTATTGTAAAATACCCGGAAAATTTGGTTATAAATGGCCTAATTTGACCGAATTGCATAAAAAATTATTTGGTAAACCTTTTGCCGGGGCGCACGACGCTTTGGCTGATGTAATAGCTTGTGCCGATTGTTTTTTTGAATTGAAACGGTTGAACGTTATAAAACACTGAAAATGAATTGATTATTTTAAATTTTTCAATTTTTTCTCAGCTTTGTTTTGATAATCATTTTTAGTTTCTGCCAATTCTTTTAATAAAGTTTTGGCTTTTTCTATTTCTTTTAATTCTATGTAATTCAATGCTTTAAGCCACATTGATTGGTAGTAATTTTTACTTTGATTTTGAAATTTCAAACTATCGAGCATTTGTAAGGATTCTGTGTATTTTTTTGCATTGTAAAGATTTTCAGCTTGTTGTAAATTATTAGACGGCGATTGCTTTTTATTTCTGCTTGTGTTTCCTGTAAGCGATTCATTTTTTTGCTCTTCCACTTCCGATTCGGTTAATTCATCGCTTACTAAATCGGCTTCAATGTCTTCAAAAACAGTTATTTCCGAGCTTGCCGACTTATTATCGGAAGCATTGTATTTTGAATTTCTCGATGTGATTAAAGCGTTGGTGTCGGGAGCAATGTAATCTTCAAAAACCTCTTTTTCTTTCAAATTGATAGGTTTTTCAAATGATTTTTCTTTTTCGGGTTTTAAATTTTCATTGGGCGAAACAAAAGCAGAATCGCTTGAATTGAGCTTTGTTTGCTCGCTTGCAGGAGAAAAATCTACTTTTTCTGATTTTTCTTCGATTGAATAATCGTAAGCTAAACTTGAATTTTCTTGCGAATTGAAATCGTTTAAATACAGAAAAATATTTATCCCGATTAACATTAACAATAAGGCTGCGATAGATAAGTAAACCGGTTTTTTCTTTTTAAAAAGTTCTTTTGTATTTAGTTTTTTTGTTTTGGTTTTTTTTTCAATATATAGGTCAATTTGTGTATTTAATTCATTTTCAACTTGTTTCAATTTTTCGGTTGAATTTAAAATTTGCAAACCTTCCAATTGGTCATTGCATATTTCACAGTCGGCAAGGTGCATTTCTACTTGTCTTTTTTCGTTTTTCGAAAGTTTATTCAACAAGTAATCTTGCATTTTTTCAGTCGAAATGCACTGGCTTGAGGGTTGGAATATGTTTTTTAAATTTTCCACTTTTTTTATGTAAAAATAAAAATTTCAAGATTAAAAATATTTTCTATACAATTGAAAATGAGAATAATATAACCCGAATTTTGCAAACTGATTTTTAAATTGCGTTTACCGTTTTGAATGAAACTTTTTACTTTATTTACATCAAAACCCGTTATTTCGGTTATTTCTTTGTACGACTTTTCTTGAAGATAAAATAATTTTACGCATGTTTTTTGTTCGTTATTTAAACCTTCAAGTGCTTTTTCGAGCATGAGCAATTTTTTTTCGCTTTCATTTTCAAAAGTATGATGCAAATCTTCTTCTTTTTCCATAAAAAGATTTGAAAAATTTTCATAATCGTTGTGTTTTTTTTGCAAACTTTTATTTTTTCGGAGTTCTTGTAAACAAAAATTTTTAGTTACAACGTGCAACCACGATTTAAAATTTTCGATTTCGTGTTTTTTTAAGTCGGTTAATATTTTTTCAAAAATAGCCATGACGGCATCTTTGCTAAGGTCTTCATTTTTAAGGTATTTCAAACTTATTAAAAAAACAAAACGAGTATAGCGTTTATACAATTCGCCCGCAAACAAAGTGTTGGAGCTTTGTTTGTAGTTCATTATCAAATCGTTATCGCTGTACTCGTTCAATGTTTAATACGAATGAATAATATTTTTTTTAAAAGAATTTAAACTGTTTTAGCTTGCTTTTTTGCTTTGCGTTTTCTGTAGCTTCTAATTGATAACCAGATAATTACGCCAAAAATAATAACAAAGGGCCAAATATTTACAATGCCCACGAAAAACCAAACCAAATTGTTCCAGCCGTTTGCGAAACCGCGCGAAAATTCGGAACCAAAGCCATGTTCGGTTTCTATGTATTGGTAAAAAGAAACACTCAAAGTGCTTAGAGAGGTCTGATTTTCAAGATATTTCAAGCGTCCTTCTGCCGATTCGATTTCTTCGCGCAAAACGCCCACTTGGCGTTCAACTTCTAAAATATCGGAAACCGTGTTGGCTTTTTTCAGTATTTCCAAATATCGGGCTTCTAATTCTTTTTTGTTTTTTATACGTGCCTGAACATCAAGAAATTCCTCCGTTACATCGGTGGCTTTTATGTCGCGGCTGTCTAAGCGTTCTACGCCCGAAATGATTTTTTCGAGCAAATTGTCAAATTCGCCCACAGGCACACGGATTACGATGTTGTGCTGAATGCGGTCGTAATATTTGTTTTCGGTATCGGAAGAAATGTAGCCATTGTGCTGTTTTACAGCTTCTAAGACCTTGTCGCGTGCTTGTTTTAAGTCGGTGGCTTCGTAACCGATGCTGCCTTCTTTTATTATTTTTCGCTCGGAAACTTGAATGGGCGTACTGCTTTGATTTGCAGAAGGTTCGGAAGTCGTTTCCACTGCCAATTCATCGGTTACTTCTTCCATAACGGTTGATGATTCGGGGTAGGCTTCTTTTTTTGAAGTTCCCATTTCGTAGCTATTGTCGCTATTGGAACATGAGAAAAGTAAAATTCCTACTAAAAAAATACTGTATAATAAATTTTTCATATAAAAAAATATTAAAGTTAATGGCTAAAAATTCGTAGCAAATTACAAAAAAAATTGCAAAAAAAAAACTTTTTACATTGTTTTTATGTAAAAAGTTTTTAAAAATAAAAATTAGAATGAAATTTTAATCTTTTTATTTTTTTTATAAAAATAAACCGTTAAATAAATGGCAGTTTATTTTTGAATGTTTGGTAATTCCAAACCGTATCCTTTTATTCTATCATCGCGTTTCAAAAGATAGGCAAAAAGTAAAGAAAATAGAGTTAAAATGATGAAAATGAACCAAGTTTGTGAGTAATCCCAAACAATGTTGTTGTCAATTTTAAATTGGGTCATTTTTTCAGCAATTTGTTCGTTGGTTAAACCGAGCGCCTCAAATTGTTTTCGTGCTTCGTCCAATTTTTGTACGGTTTCTGGGTTTGTCAAGTCCAAAACTTTTCCAAGAAGAGTAGGAATAGCCAAAAGACCAATGTTTTGTACCCAAAAGATTAAGGCATAAGCTGTTCCGAGTTGTTTTTCGGGTATAATTTTTGGCACCGAAGCCCACATAGCCGAAGGAACTAATGAAAAGGCAATTCCTAAAAAGGCAATTGAAACAAGGGCAAAAGAAATGTTGGTAAAGCTTGGTACCCAGAGAATTAAGTGTGCTACAATGATTAAAGCCGCTCCCAAATACATAATTGATGCGCCTTTGCCTTTTTTGTCGTAAATATTTCCGAAAATTGGGGTCAAAGCAATTGTAAATAAAGGAATTAAGCCTACTACAAAACCGCCCCATTCTTCGTCCACGCCAAATTTATTGACCATCAAATCGGGTCCGAATTTGTAAAATGGAAATACCGCTGAATAAAAAAGTACGCAAAGCAGCGCAACATACCAGAATCCGCTGTTTTTCAATATGAAACCAATATCTGAAATCTGAAATTTTTCGTCTTCGGCAAGTATCTTTTTTTGTACGTTTTCTTGCTTATCTAACTTAACATCAAAAAAATAGTAAATTATAAAAGTGAGCAAACCGATGAACATCATTATTACACCCAAGAAAACATTTACCGGAATGGAAAAACTCACCACAACCATAGGTGCAGCCCACATTGCCACAAACGAACCCAAACGCGCAAATGCCATTTCCATGCCCATTGCAAGTGCTAACTCTTTGCCTTTGAACCACTTAACAATAATTTTGGAAACCGTTATTCCGGCATATTCCGTGCCGACACCAAAAATGGCATAGCCAATTCCGGCTACTATTACTTGAGTTTTAAATACATTTCCTAAAATAGTCATCTCCAAATCGGGGCTGATGTAATTAAATGAATACCATTTAATTAAACCTCCTATCAATGAAATAATGGCTGCTAAAATAGCCGAAATTCGCACTCCGATTTTGTCTAATAAAATGCCTACGAAAACCAGCATGAAAATAAACACATTAAACCAGCCGTAAGCTCCGGTTACCAGACCAAAATCGGAGCCTGACCAGCCGTAAGCCTTTTCGAGCATAGGTTTTAGGGGCGAAATAATTTCTTGAAACAAATAAGATGTAAGCATTGAGAAGGCTACAATGGTTAAAACCAACCACCTCAGTTTCGGATTATCTCTAAGGGTTTTTGTAATTTGTTCAGTCATTTTTTTGTTTGTTAAAAAAAAATTAAAATTTTTATAAATGCAAGTTTATTTATGTTAAATTATTTATTTTCAAAAGTTTAAATTAAAAAGTTCCTTTCGTTCGCATTACTATTCCACCGGTTTGTTCTATCCAAATGGTTTCTTGCGCACCTTTGAAAAGCCTTTTATGAACGGCGTTTCCGCTAAAACTTCTAACGCCTTGTTCTTTGGCTTTTCTTTCGTCTTTGGTATAACTCAAAATTTCTTTCAAGCGCACATCGAAACTATCGGTTGGCATGGCGTAAATTTCTTCCGGTGTGCGATTGTAGATGAATGGAATGCCTTTTTTGTCGGAATATTCGAGCATAACGGCTTGTTCCATAGGTACTTCGTTGCTAAAAATTCGGTAAGGAAGTGTTAAATTTATTTTTCTTCCTTGAGTAATAGGGCTGTAATCGAAGTTTAATACCAAAGCATCAAAATAAAAGTCGTTGCCTTTCATGTTAATCTCCTGTGTTTTAACTATTTTTCCGGTGTTAGCATAGTCGTAAAAGTCAATTTTTAATTTGGTATTTGTTTCACCGGTGTTGATATCAAAAACCATGTCAATTACTTCAATATCAGCTACTTTGTAGCTTTTGTTGAGTTGCGAAATAAGCGAGTTGAGTTCTTTGATTTTTTTATCGGCATTCATAAAATTTTGAAAACTTTCAAAAGATTTTGAAATTCCGATTATGGCTATAAAAAATACAAAAACAGATAATAAAACCGGTACTTTCGCAACAATATTTAAAGCTATTTTTAACAATTCGCTAAAAACGATATAAATTTTTTCGGCACCCGAAATATGACCACTCGAATAGCTCGAAGAGTCTTTGTACATGATTTCGCGCTTATAAATGGCATTGATGAGCGAAATGATTACATATAAAATAAAAAGAGCTAACATACTGATTAGACCTACTTTAGTAGTAAAAGCCCAAATTAAAAAGTTAGCAACCGGTTTTAAAAACCAGTTTAATTCATTCATAAAGTCTAAAGTTTCTTTCATTTGTTGTAAAATGTTGTAAATCTGTATGTTGCATTATTTTTTTTCAATCTTCTAAAACTTCAATTCCACCTTTTGAATGCACAATGAATTTATATACTACATTGATTTCAAACTGTTTAAGTTCTTTAACATCGTGCAAAGTGTTTCCAAAATCATTACCAAAAGTAAGGTTTTTTCCTAATATTTGTTCATATTTTTGCAATAAAAATTCAAAATGTTTTTTCTCGATGTTTTTAAAATAAAAAATTTGTGGAAAACCATTTGAATTATAGTCTTTTGCTATATTCAAACCTTTTTTAGGAGCTACTTGGTCGGTGAAAATTGAATACGGAAAAGCATAATTTTCGCTTTTGTGCGTAAACACATAAAAATCAAAAGCCAATTCTTTTCCTTTTATTTTGTAGTTTTTATTGGCTATTTCGTTGTTTTCCAAATCGTAATATTTTACTTTGATAAACAAGGAGTCGCCTTTTTTGTCGTAAATTTTAAATTTCAATGGTGTATGAACACTCATGAGTTTAATTAGCTCTTTTTCAAGGTTTTCTACTTTAGAATTGATGTAATACAGATACCCGAAAAAACCTGTAACCATAATTAGAATGAAAAAGGCAAGAAAAGATATAAGTTTTTTCATTTTTTTATTTATTTTTTTAAAACTATTTTTGTGAAATTTTTTTTCAAACATACAAAAAAATATTTTAATAAAAAAATGACACAAGCCCTTGAAACCCTAAAAAGTAATGCTCTCAAAATGCTTAAAAAGTATTTTGGTTATGACCAATTTAGACCTATGCAACTTGAAGTAATTGAACAAGTTATGCAAAAAAAAGATGTTGTTTTGATTATGCCGACCGGAGGTGGAAAATCCATTTGTTTTCAAATTCCGGCATTGCTTTTCGATGGCATTGCCATAGTGGTTTCGCCCCTGATTGCACTCATGCAAGACCAAGTGCAAGGGCTTAGAAACAACGGAGTTGAGGCTGCTTTTTTAAATAGTTCGCAAAATAATTCAGAAGAGGAACAAATTTTAAAATCAATTCTTGCCGGAAAAATTAAATTAGTGTACGTTTCGCCCGAAAAATTGCTCACGCAAAATTTTTATCATTTTATTAAAACACTAAAAATCAGTCTTTTTGCTATCGACGAAGCCCATTGTATTTCGCAATGGGGACACGATTTTAGACCGGAATACACCAAATTGAAAGTGTTAAAAGAATTTTTTCCTGAAACTCCCATTATTGCCTTAACGGCTACTGCCGACAAATTGACGCGCGATGAAATAGCTGAAAATTTAATGCTCAAAACACCCGAAAAATTTATTGCTTCCTTCGATAGACCCAATTTGAGTCTGGAAGTGCGGCAGGGCTTGGACAAATACAATCAAATCGTTGAATTTATTGAAAAAAGACCGGGTGAATCGGGAATTATTTATTGTTTGAGCCGAAAAAGTACCGAAGAATTGGTTGCTAAACTCAAAAAAAGCGGAATTAAATCCGTATTTTATCATGCCGGAATGAATTCCGAAGAACGGAAACAGGCTCAAAATAAATTTACAACCGACAAAGTAAAAATTATTTGTGCTACCATAGCCTTTGGAATGGGCATCGACAAGTCCAATGTTCGCTGGGTTATTCACAACAATATGCCTAAAAATATTGAAAGTTTTTACCAAGAAATCGGGCGTTCGGGGCGAGATGGCGTGAAAGCCGATACGCTTCTTTTTTACAGTATTCGCGATGTGATGACTTACAGAAAATTTTTTGAAATCAGTCCGCGAAAAGAAATTGAAGAAACTAAATTACAGCGAATGCTCGAATATGCCGAAGGAGTAACCTGCCGCAGGCGTATTTTGCTGGCTTATTTTGGCGAATATCTTGAAAATGATTGCAACAATTGCGATGTATGCAAAAATCCGCCCAAAAATTTCGATGGTACGCAAATTGCACAAAAGGCACTTTCGGCAATGATGCGGTTGCAGGAAAAAGTGGGTATGAATATGTTAATCAATGTTTTACGTGGTTCCGCTTCGCGCGAAATTCTTGAAAATAATTACCACACCATAAAAACTTACGGTGCAGGAAAAGATATAAGTTTCCAAAATTGGCAACAATACATTTTGCAAATGCTTAATCAAGGTTTGATTGAAATAGCTTATAATAAGGCGAATACACTTCAGGTTACGGATTTTGGAAAAAAAGTTTTGTACGAAAAAAAACAGGTAAAATTGGTTCATTTTTCGGAAGTGGAAGTGCAACAGGAAAAAGTGGTGCAGAAAAAACTTTCTCCAAAAGAAGAAATGAATATGGAATTGTTTACACTTTTAACCCAGAAACGTATGGAATTGGCTGAGAAAGAGAATATTGCACCTTATTTGGTTTTTAGCGATGCCAGTTTGAACGAAATGATTGAAAAATTACCGATTGATAGTCAAGATTTTAAAGAAATTCAAGGGATTAGTTTAGAAAAACTGAAAAAGTATGGTTTGGATTTTTCACACGTAATTGGCTCATTTTTAGAAGATAAGCTTTCAAAAAAGAAAAATATTGTGGGGGCTACTTACAAACTGACTTTGTTCCTTTACCGAGTAAAAAAACTGAATATCGAGCAAATCATGCAACGCCGAAAATTAGGGGCTTTGACCATTGTAGGGCATTTGTCAGATTGGTATGAAAAAGGAAAAGCCATTGATATTGAGAACTTTATAACAACCACCGAACTCGAACTGATTTCAAATGCCATAAATGAATTGCTGCCCGATGAGGAAATTTCTTTGAAAAATTTGTATCTAAAATTGGAGGAAAAGGTTGATTTTGAGAAAATTAAGTGGGGAATTGCTCATTATAACCGCAATAAAAATGCTGAAAACTAACTTGTTGATTTTGAATGAAATAACTCAAAATTACAAAAACGAAGGGGCTAACCGGACAAATCGGTCATGCCCTTCGTTATTTTTTTACAATTTCAAAATTTTGGCTTGCATAGCCGGCATTTCTACTATAATTTGTTGATTTTCAGAATTGTATGTTTCATTTTTATCAAAAAGATTTACAAACGTACCCGATTTTTTTACCGGAATAGTTAATTTTTGACTTTTCTTTGATTTATTAAAAACAACTACGATTTCATTTTTTTCATCGAAGCGGCTGTAAGCCAAACAAATATTGGCATCGTCAATGAGCGTGTATTCAATGTTTCCATAAATTAAAACCGGATTTTCTTTGCGAATTTTTATTATTTTTTGATAAAAAGCATATAAATTCATGTCCGGTTCTACTTTGTCGGTTTTGCGTTTTGTGCCAAACGGGTGATGCGTTTCGGGTTCATACTGAATATCAGCCCAAATCAAGGGTTTTCTGCAATCGGGGTCGTCTGCGCCCCACATGCCTACTTCGTCGCCATTCCAAATGTGTGGTGCGCCAATATATGTAAATTGGTGAATGATAAGCATTTGTCTGATTAATTCGGTTTCGGTGTCGGGCTTGTCTATTTTGTAATTTTTGTTGTCGTAGGGTTTTGATTGGTATTTGTACTTGTTTTTGTTGTAAAGCGAAGTGAAAACGCGCGGAACATCGTGGCTCGACAGCAAATTCATCATGGCTTGCGAGTGCTTGGGGTCAATTCCAGTCAATTTGTCTTTCAATTCGGCAACAAAATCGCTTACTTTCATGGCTTCGGGAGCTTCTGCAAAAAAATGGCGCGTTGGGCGAAACCAGCGATAATTCATGATGGCATCGAACATATCGCCTTCGAGAAAAGTTTTGGGAAACATGAGTTCATCGGGCCAAGTTTTCCACCAAATTTCGCCGATAAGGTATGCTTGGGGGTTTATTTTTCGCACTTCTTTGCGAAATTCTCTCCAAAAACCTGTTGGAACTTCGGCGGCTACATCGAGTCGGTAGCCATCGAGTCCATCTTCGGGGTTGCCGTCATTGTTTGGGTCGAGCCAACGGCGGGCGATGGCAAAAATGTGCTGTTTGGCGGATTCGCTTTTCAAATTGCCTTCAAAGGGCATTTCTTTGGGGTCGGAAGTGATTATTTTTGCCATTTCGGGCATATTTGGCACGTTTGCCCAGCCTTTGTATGAAAATTCGTTTTCGGGAGTTTCGGGATTGTCGAAGTGTTCAATTTCGTACCAATCGGCTGTTTTTGATTTTTTACCGTTTTTTTGAATGTCTTTAAATGCCCAAAATTCTTTTCCCGTATGGTTAAAAGAATAATCGAGTATAACTTTTATTCCTTTTTTATGGCATTCTGTTATAATTTTTAAAAATATTTTATCGGCTTCCGTCCATTGCCAAGTTTCCGGTTTTAAAGGTTCTTCTTTAGCTATGGTTTCCTTGTCTTTTGTGGGATTGGGTCCAAAATTGACATCAATGTGTGTCCATGTGCGCGGGTCGTATTTGTGAAGTGAGGGCGAATCGTTCAACGGATTGAAATAAATTGCCGTTATTCCGAGTTCGGCAAGGTAATCCAATTTATCCAGAACGCCTTGTAAATCACCACCATAGCGGCGAAGTTGCAAATTATTCCATTGGTCGGGTAGGATAGAGGATTTGAAGTAAGCATCGGGTTTGTACCAGTCTTGCCCCCAAGGCGTTATTGCCCAATCGGTTGGAATGGAGTCGGGATACGTTCCTTTAATGTCGTGGCGTGTGGGGTCGTTTGTCGGGTCGCCATTGCGGAAACGTTCTACAAATATTTGATACCAAACCACTTCCTTGCTCCATTGAGGAACGGACGAAATGTCGGTTGAATTTCTCACAGTTTCTTTTTTATTTTCGGGATTTTGGCATGAAAAAAGAAAAAGAAATGTAAAAGTTATTAGTAAAATATTTTTTTTCATAACAGTTATTTTTAAAATTTTAAGCTAATTAAATATTCTTGTGGTGTCATTACAGGAATTTTTGATTTTTCAAAATCTTTTCCGTTCCTTGTTAATATACAATTACATCCTACTTCTAAAGCACTAAAATATTGTAAGGCATCTTCAAAATCGGAAAAAATCTGAAGTTAATGATTTTTCGATTATGTTTTCATTTAGTGGTGCTATTTTTACAATAGTTTTGAATTTTTTCAATTTATTGATAGTTTGTTCCGGTTTTTCAAAATTTCTGAGAACATACGAAATTGTTGAAAAAGACAAAGCACAAACAGCTAATTTAATTTCATTTCTATCTGCAAGCGTTGCTATTTTGGCTATAGAATCATAAAAAGGTTCTCTTTTAGTCAATAAATAGATTATGACATTTGTATCTAAGAATATAGTATCATTTGTTTTTTTCAGTTAAGTAATTAAATTTTTCTGCTTTATAATCGAAATCAATTGGAATATTCAAATCAGAAGTCATACTTTCTACGAAAGGAGAAATAATAATTTCATCTTTTTTATCCGTATTTTTATCTAAAATAGATTTTAGAAAAGATTCTATTATTTTCGATAAACTTTTATTCTGAGAGGCTGCATATTTTTTAGCATCTTCAACTATGTATTTATCGAGGCTTAAAGTTAGTTTTGTGTCCATAATTATTTGTTTTTGAAATGCAAATATAATATAAATTATCGTATAAAACAATTTTTTTTTAACAAAAAAAGCCCGCAAGTGTTTGCAGGCTTTTTTTATAAAGAAATTATCTAAT
>DYNA01000020.1:0-8764 GCA_020721325.1 Paludibacter propionicigenes | reverse complement strand
AACAAAAAAAGCCCGCAAGTGTTTGCAGGCTTTTTTTATAAAGAAATTATCTAATTATTTTTTTTTAGATTTTGCAGGAGTTAGAGTATAGCTACCATCAGTCATATCCAATACCAAAGTATAAGTTCCGGCTGTTGTTACTGCTATGTTGTTATCATTTTCAGTGTCCACAATTCCGTCTCCGGTTTTGTCGCCGTAGTTTGGATAAGGGAATCCGCTCCAGCTATCGTTGGCTCTGAATTTGAATGTACCCACAGTAAAGCTGCCGGTATAGCTCCATTTGTTGTTTCCAATAGGAGTCATATCATGGTCAGAACCCCAACCGCCTACTGCGTCTCCAATTACTCCCCAATGAGTTACAGCATAAGAGTATGGTTTTTTAGTAACTCCATCGGCTTCTACTTCGGTAGAGAAATTTACCATTACGGTAAATGTACCTAAGTCGTTTGTAATGTTGTTACCACCTTCGGTATCCAAATAATTGTCTAACGTTTTGTCGCCGTAGTTAATCATTTGCCAGTCTCTGTTTACTATGAATTTGAAACCGGAGGCTACAAATGTAGGAGTAGCTATTAAGCGTTTTAAGTTTTTATTGTAAACCAAATCCACTTGGTTGCCATCGCCCCAACCGCCTACTGCATCGCCAATGATTCTCCAATCGTATTTTGTAAGCGTGTAAGTCATTGTAGATAAGTTTACGGTTATTCTGTAAAGACCGGCTTGAGCTACGTTGATGTTGTTGTCATTTTCAGTATCAAGTATGCCATCGCCTGTTTTATCGCCATAAGCTTCGTCCCAATCTTGTTCGGTTGTAAATTTGAATTGTGAATTATTGTTTGCAAAATAAATGTAACCGTCTAAAACTTTATCCTCTTTTGTATTGATAATGAAAGGAGCAGTTGAAGGTGACCAGTCGCTGGCACTGTAACCGCTTGCTGCTTGGTAACCACCGGGTAACCAAAGTTTTGTAATGTCGGCAATGGTTTTTATTTGTTTTTGTACACCATATTCCGTTCCTGCGCTGTTTGTAGCGTAAGCGCGAACATAATAAACCGTTCCGGGTTCTAAATTGTAAATTGAATCTACTGTAAATGAGCCTAATCCGGTTGATACTTTGCCAAGAACTTTATTGTTGGCAGTGGTTGGGCTTTCAGTAGTAGCATAAACGAAACCTCTTTCGGTAACATCGGCACCACCTGTAGCGGTTACTGTACCAAATACTTTGAACGAAGTTTTTGTTACCGAATTAGTGCTATCGGTTGTTAATGATGGAGTAGCCAAATGGGTTTCAAAGCTTAGTTCTGAGCTATAACCAACACCCATTTTGTTTTTAGCGTAAGCGCGAACATAATAAGTGGTTTTACCATTTAAACCTGTCATGGTGATATTGTAGCTATTTTCTGCTACTTCGCTTGTGCTAAAACTGTTTTCGATGGTGGGTGCAGGGGTTGTACTCCAGCAGATACCTTTTTCTGTAACTTCCGCTTTACCGTCGCTGGTTATTTCGCCACCCGAAGAAGCGGTTTTTCCAGTAATGAAAGTAATTGTTTTAATTGTAAGAATAGGTATGTTTGCTAAAGTAGTGAAAGTGGTTTCGGCACCGTACATATAGGCTCCATCGCTTGTTTTTACATAAGCTTTTGCGTAGTATTTAGTCAAAAATTCCAATCCGGTAACAGAAATATGGTAAATAGCTCCGTCAATTACATCAGCTACTTTTTTGTTGCTGTCCACGGTGGGGTTGGCAGTTGTACTCCAGCAAACGCCGTACTCGGTAAATCCATCGCCTTGTGCTACCACAAAACCGCTCAATTGGGCTGAAGTGGAAGTGATGCTGGAAATGTACCAAGTTTCTAATTGTTCTTCCAATTTTATCGGTTCGTCTTTTTCGCAGGCAGTTGCTATAAAGAAAACTGCCAGAAAAGCACCGAATATATTTAAAATTCTATTTTTCATATTTGAAATTTTTATTTTAAAATCGTATTTTAAATTTTTTTTTTTATAAAATTCCTTTGAAATTTTTTTCAAAAAAATCAAAGGAATTTTTAAAATAAACAAATCCCAAAAGGATTATTGTTTTGTCATGGTATAAAGACCTTTGTCGTTGGTAATTACAGTGAGCGTAACGTAGTAAGTTCCAGCTTCGGCAACCGGAATATCGTTACCTACACCGCCTTGTTTCAATTCACCGGCTACACCGCTATCGGCAAGACCCATGTTCCAATTCCAGCTATCGTTGGTTCTGAATTTGATGAAAGCACCTGCACCACCGGTTAAGGTAATGGTAGTGTACCAGAAACCTTTGGAGTCGTTATAATCCATTTTTTGGTTCGGACCGTCCCAGCCGTTTGGAGCTGCACTACCGGCTATACCCATCATATATGGAGTGGCAGTGTAAGTAAGTGCGTTGATGTCCACTTGCAATTCGTACCAGCCTGCACCGGTTGCCGTTGGCACTGCTATACCGGCAGTTCCTTGAACAAGTACTCCTTCGCTTGAAAAGCCGTAAGTTTTTGAAGTTTCGGGGTCGGTAAGAGTAAAGGGTTGAGCAGGGTCAAGTTTTACGTAGTTTACGTATTTGCCATCGCCGGCAGCTGATACTATTTTTTGAACGCGTCCGGAGTTGTTCAAATCTAAACGTGGAAGACCGTAAACGGCAACTTGTTTTGCTACTTTTTCAGAAATGTATTCAAAAAGTTGGTCACCTGTTCCGGCTGCACCGGTACCGCCATCAACGGTTAAAACCGAACGAAGTCTGAAATCGATACTGTGTGTTAAATCGCCTTCAAATTTTTTCAAAAGCAATTGGTTCAAATTAGCCACAGTTACTTTGATGGAAGTAGGGTCATTTCCGGTGAAAACCGTAACTACATCTTGAAAATTGTTTCCGGCAGCGCAGGCTTCCAAGAAATAAGTAGCTGAGGCATTGAAACCCGGATTTACAACTGTTCCTACAAACTCTAAAACGTTGGCACTGGTGGCACGTGTAAGAGTTAATGTAGCGGGAGTAGATAATGTGGGCGCAACCACCTCTTCGAGCATGGTAATTTTGTCGCCGTCTTTTTCACAAGCCGTGAAAGCCATTAAAAATCCCAATAATAATATAATGATATTTTTATTCATTTTCATAAAAAATTTAAAGATTAATAACCTTCATTTTGTTGAATATTTGGATTGGCTGAAATTTCATCGCCCGGAATTGGGAATAAATTTCTGTATGTAGCGGTAGAAGTACCGTTCATAGCTCCACCTTTCCATTGCCATAAGTAAGTGCCTCCGGTGAATTTACCGAAACGAACCAAGTCGGTTCTGCGTTGTGCTTCGTAGTAAAATTCTCTACTTCTTTCTTCAAAAATGAAATCAATGTCAAGGTCGCCATCGGCTATGTTGCCGTCTGTGTTGCCATAAGCTCTTTCGCGCACTAAATTTACATAGGCTAAAGCATTGGCTCTTGTTCCGTTGGTAGCACCTCTAAGCACGGCTTCGGCATACATCAACAAAGCGTCTGCATAGCGGAAAATAGGGAAATCGGTAGAAGCAAAAGCCGGATTGTAATTGTCGGCTTGTGAACCGTTTGCTTTGCGGGCTGTAAATTTGTAAACACCTATGCCGTAGTCGCCACTTGAAGAAGCACTTGGAATGTCTATTTCTTTTTTGATTTTCAAATAAATACGGTTATCAGGATGCGCACTAAAAGTTGGGTCGCTCAAATAAGAAGCTACGTTGTCATCGCCTACAAATAATTCTGCAAAATTTTTGCGTGCGCGGTTACCGTTCCAGTTGGTATTTGATGTAAGACCGTGATAATCTTCGGCTCTCAAATAAGTAGCATCGCTGCTGGATTCGATTAAGAAAGTTGTTCCTACATAACCTTGAGTATTTACGCCGTCTTGTTCCCAACCGAAAACCATTTCTTTATTGCCTTGAGCATAATTGTTGTCGGCAGAGAAATTTCTTCTGTAGTCGGTAGCCAATTGATATTTGTTGCTTTCAATTACTTTTTTGGTATAAATAACGCAACTGTCGTATTTATCAACATTAATAAAAGTTTTGGCGTTCAAATACAAACGAGCTTGAAGCATCCAGCAAGCACCTTGAGTGGCTTGTGAAGAAGAACCTGTTCCGGGAGCGTTTAACAAGTTTTCGATGGCTTTTAATTCGCCGGCTACGTAGTTAAACAATTGCGCTCTTTGAATTTGACGTGGATAGTATTTACCTACACCATCTTCTTCGGTAGTGAAAGGAGGATTTCCGAATAAGTCCATTAACCAGTAGTAAGCTAAGGCTCTAAGGAAACGAGCTTCGGCATTGTAACGAACTACCGCAGGGTCGGTGTTGTCTTTGGTTAATTTAATGAAGTCGTTGGCATAAGTAACACTCAAGCTCAAACGCTGATAAACGGCTGTTAAGAAAGGATTTGAAGGACTCCAAGTTTGAGTATTCAAATCGGCTATTCCCACATCGCCCCAAGCACAAATGGCTTCGTCGGTAGTTATTTCTTGTAAGTTCCACAAGGCACGCATGGTGGTAAAGAAGTTACCGTCTGAAGCGGCAATATCATCGCCACCGTTTGCACCTTGACCTGAAATCATGAAGCTTGCATAAATTTTACCCAAAACTTGTTGCATATACACAGGGTCGTCGCTCAAGTTACCAGCCAAAATGGTGTTGGGGTCTTTGGGTTTTACGTCTAAATCTTTCACACACGAACTAATCACTATTGCTGAAAGAAGGACACTTAATATTATTTTTGTTTTCATATATGCTTATTTTTTTTATAAAAAAAAGAATTAATAAGTTAAACTAACACCAAGCATGAAAGTGCGTGGACGTGGATAGAAATTGTTGTCGATGCCACCGCTTACTTCTGGGTCTAAACCTGAATATTTAGTTACAGTAAGTAAATTTTGAACGGTAAAGTTAAAGCGAAGGTTCAATTTTTCAATCAAATTGTCGAAAGTATAACCCGCGCTGAGGTTATCTACTTTAAAGAAAGAAGCATTTTCTACAAAGTAATCGCTGGTAAACTGACGTTTTACGAAATTGGTTTCAGACAAGTAAGTTGGCATGTTTTTCCAGTAACCGATTTGTCCCATCTGGTCGTAAGAAGCACTTGCGGCTACTTGATTGTAAACATAATTGCCTATGTTGGCACGGGTTGTGGCTGATAAATCGAATTTTTTGTAGTTGAAACGGAAAGAGAAACCCAATAAATAATCAGGTACCGGATTGTGGTAGATGTATTTATCGGCGTTGTCGCCGTTTACGGTTCCGCCTTCGCCCGATAAGTCCACATAAAGACCTTCGATTGGATTTCCGGCTGCATCGTAAACTTGGCTATTAACAAAGTATGAATAAGCAGGTTGTCCTACTCTGGTAACTTGTTTTTGACCTGTGAAAGCATCTCCGTAAAGTATGCCAATGTATTCTGGGTCGTCGCTCAAAAGAAGTTTGGTAATTTCATTCAAGTTGTGGGTAAAGTTCAAACCAATATTTAAAGACATATCGGCTTTTGAAATAGCCATCAAATTCAAAGAAATTTCTATACCGTTGTTTTCTAAACTACCTACGTTGGTTAAAAGAGTATTTGAAAAGTTGCTACCGCTTGGGATAGTTACAGTATTCAAAAGGTCTTCCGTTACGCGGTTGTAGTAGTCAATCGAACCGGTTACGCGGTCATTGGCAAAACCAAAATCCAAACCAATGTTCATGGTTGTTGTTTGTTCCCATTTAATATCGGGGTCGTAAGCATTTGGGCGAAGAGTTGCTAAATAGTTTCCGTCAATTGGATAATAAGAACCGGCAGAAGCCATCATGTAGCGAGCTTGTGCAGGATAGTCGTTTCCAATGTCTTGTTGTCCGGTAACACCCCAGCCTAAACGAAGTTTCATGTCCGATACAACAGAAACGTCTTTTAAGAACGATTCTTCTTTAATTTTCCAAGCAAAAGCTGCCGATGGGAAAAGTCCCCAACGATTTCCTTCTGCAAAGCGAGAAGAACCATCGTAACGAACGGTTGCTGTTAATAAATATTTCTCCATTAAAGTATAATTGGCTCTACCAAAGAAAGATACCAAATAATTTTCGGTAATGAAAGAAGAACTATCCGATTTTTGATATTCGTGCAAAGCATCTACTACACCGCGAGTGTAGCTTTCGCCTTCTTTTTCAAAATGTTGCCATGAATAACCACCGGTTACATCTAAACGGCTTGAGCCAAATTCGGTATTGTAATTCAAATAAAAATCGAGTAAGTTATTTTTATAAGTAGCCGAATAATCACTTAAACGTCCCCAAGCCAAAGGTGCTGTTAATACCGATGGAGAAGTTGTAGGACGATTGTTGTGTCCGTCGCTGGTTGTGTAGTCGGTTGCTAAGTTCAAATTGGCTTTTAAACCTTCTACAAATGGAATCATGTAATCTAATTGAAGATTTCCAATGAAACGTGTTACGGTTGATTGGTTGTCGGCAGATAAAAGTCGCTCAACAGGGTTTGCTGTACCTAAGTTGGCACCGTAATTTGGCCATTGGAAATAGCCGTCAGAAGCGGTATTGCCGTCTTTTACCGGTTGAGTTGGGTCCATATTGATTGCTGAACCGATAGCACCTGCATCGCCAAAGTTGTTTTTGGTACTCATCACTTTTGCATTAGCGTTTACTTTCAAAGCATTGTTTAAAAACGAAGGATTTAAGTTCAATGTACCGGTAATTCTTTGCATGTCTGTATTTTTCAAAATACCGTTTTGGTCAGTGTAACCCACAGATGCACGATAAGGAAGCGATTTATAAGCTCCGTTTACACTTATGTTGTGGTCGTGAGAAACGGCAGTGCGGAAAATTTCTTTTTGCCAATCGGTATCGTAAGTACCTAATTTGTCGAAAGTTGAAATATCATACAAAGCTCTTTTTTCCCAAGCTATTTGTCTAAATTCGTCTGCCGAATAAACATCTATATAATTAATAGGAGTGGAAATAGAAGTAAATCCGTTGTAAGAAATCGTCATAGCTTTTCCTACTTTACCTTTTTTAGTTGTGATAAGAATAACGCCGTTAGAAGCACGCGAACCGTAAATGGCTGTTGCCGAAGCATCTTTCAAAACGGTAAACGTTTCAATGTCGTTTGGATTTACAAAAGCAAGGAAGTTTGAACTACCCGAAACGTTGCTGTTGTCAATAGGCACACCGTCCACAATAATCAAAGGGTCGTTTGATGCGTTCAAAGACGAACCTCCGCGAATACGAATGGTAGCACCACTACCCGGCGCACCGCCCGAAGTTGTAATCACCACACCGGCAGATTTACCTACCAAAAGGTCTTGAGGCGAAGTAATAGCTCCTTGATTGAAATCTTTTGAGCTAATGGCAGTTACCGAACCGGTAGCATCACCTTTTTTTACTTGTCCGTAACCAATTACCACTACCTCGTCAAGGTCGGTAGTAGAAGGCTCTAATTGAACATTGATAGTTGCTCCCGGAGTAGCAGCTACGGTTTGGGCATTGTAGCCGATAAAAGAAAATTTTAAATTAACGGCTGCACTGATTTCGATTGAATAGCTTCCATCTACATCTGACATCGTTCCGTTTGATGTGCCATCTTCCATAACGGTTACGCCCGGAATAGGCTCACCCGTTGCTGCATCGGTAATGACACCCGATACACTCTGAGCGTTCGCTCCTATGAAAGCAAACAAACCCAAGAGCATGAAAAGTAATCTTAGCTTGTTTAATTTTTGCATTTTACATTTCATTAGTTTGTAATTTTAAGATTAATAATTAATTGTTAATAAATTTAAAATTTTGCTGTTTGGAAAGTTTAATAAAATATATTTTAATTTTTAAGTTAATGTTAATTAAAAATTTTTTTTTCAAAAATACAAACATTTTTTATATAATAAAACACTACATTTAAGGATTTTATAAAAAAACAGCTATGCAAACGTTTGCACTATTAATATTTTTTAACAATTTTATTATGCAACCGTTTGCATTTTAATTATTTTTTAATATTAAATTTAGCTTTTATAGTAACATTTTAAAAAAATTAACCAAAAAGGGTTCAATTAATTCCCTTTTTTTTAATAAAACCTTAATTCGCAAGTTTATTGCTAAATAATTTATAATCAATATTTTAGATATTTGTAAAATACTTTTAATCTAAAATACAGGCGCATTGTTTATTCAGTTTATTGATGCGATGATTTAGAGATTTCTGGTTTTTATATTTTTCGTTTTTTTATATTTTCTTTTTGTAAAGTTTTTTGTAATACAACTATTCAATTATTTGATTATTTTATTCTTTTTTTTCTATTTTTGTAAAAAAAATATTTGTATTACAAATTTATTAAAAATAAAATGATGAAAAAATTTATACTTTTATTTAGCATCGTATTTGGAATACTAAACGCTGATGCTCAACTAATTACATGGACATATGTAACGGCTGATTTTAGCACTTTGCCACAAGGCGTGATTTTGAAAAAAGGCATATGCGAAAGCCCGAAACTTCAAATTTGGCTACTCGATGTGGATTTGAATCAAACCGAAATAGCCGTGCGACCTTATTTGGGAACGGCTGCAACAGTTCCTACGCTAACTGCTAACAATGAGGCATTTGCAGCTATAAACGGAGGCTTTTTTTCAGGTTCTTCTTCTTTTTCGTCGGTTATTTATCCATCTGAAGTGAAGGCTCAAAACGTAACTTCCGTTACGCGCACCGTGCCTTATCCGGTCATTCGCAGCATGTTTTGGCTCAATACAAATTTTG
>DYNA01000133.1 GCA_020721325.1 Paludibacter propionicigenes | reverse complement strand
TCGTTTTACAAGAAGAGAAATGCGATTATAAACGCAATATGTTATATTTTATTTATTTATTTGTTTTCTGTTTTGATATTTTATTATGTTATTTATGATTATTTAGTTTACAAATATACAAAATATTCTTTTATCCTGTACAAATTAAAAATAAAAATACAATCCGGTTTCAAAGTCAATTGCATATTTTATCATTTCCGAAAAACGTTTTACACTCCCGTTTCCTTGCTTTTGGGCTTGTGTGGTAAGTGTAAAGCATTGTTTTAAAAGGTTTGTTTCAGTAATGCGTTCCGATTCGTAGTCGTCTATAGTCGTCTGGCACGAGCTATTAATTTGGTCGAAGAGCTTTAAATTCCACAGTTCCATAAATTCCGTTTCTGTGAGCTGCCACTCAATCAACTCATCGGCTTTGGCAGTGTCGAAATCCAATGCAATGCTTGCATTTTTGTCTTTGGGAACTGTTATGTATCTTATATGTTGCATATTAATCGAACAAAAAATGAGTTAATTGATTGTATTCATCTTGTGAGTTTCCAATTGTTTTGCCATCTATCGTTTTATTATTGGGTATTTTACCTTCCAAATCTAAATAGTTGCGTTTTCCTAAACACTTAGTATCTTGTATTCTAAAATAGTTGCCATTATTATCTACTACTACTTGAATACCGTTCTTTTCGTTTAAATACAGCGTTTTATCTGTTTCTGTTCTTGTTATTTTGGGATCTTTACCGCCAAATTGTTCAATTGTTTTTTTTAGATTGGCTTTTTTCCACTTACTTCCATATTTTGTAGCACGTTCTTTTCCTTTATTATCAGAAAGATTGTTGCTTTTCGTATTATTTTGCAATTCTTTATTTACCGCATCGGATAAATCACTCAAAGCATCTATTTTGTTAGCAAAACGAACTATTTTTGTGCCTGTTTCAAAAATCTTATATTCGTTTTGTATCAACGCAAAAATAGAAATAACTATCAACAAACCAATAGAAATTGCTATTTTACCCGTTTTATAATTTTGGCTTAGAATTGCTTGCACTGTTTTAAATTGCTTTTAGATTATTTAGTTTACAAAGATACAAAATGTTTTTTTAACGGGCAATGAAAAATGGATTTTTTTTGGGAAAAAATTGCAATCGGTCTAACCGGACAAGCCGGTCAGACCGTTTTTTGTGAGTTTTCTTTCACAATACTACTTAAAAACATGAATAAAGCCGCGTTGAAATTCTTTTTCGAGTTCTTTTCCGTCTTTTCCTTTTATTTTGATGGTATAAAAATAAATGCCTTCGCTTACTTTTGCCCCGCCGTTGTTGCTGGTGCTTCCGTCCCAGCCTTTTTGGGCTTCTTCGGGCGTGCGAAAGCGACAAACCATGCGACCATCGCGGTTGTAAATTCGGCAATCAATTTCGGTTATAATATCTTGCAAATCTTTGTCTTGGGCTTTGGGTTTGATGTACCAAACGTCGTTGTTTCCATCGTCGTTGGGCGTGAAAACATTGGGCAAATCAATGTCGGAATTGGGAACGGTAATGTAAATTTTTTGCGAAACGGTGTCCCAACAACCGGTTTCGGAGGTTACTTTTAATAAAATTTTATACGAAGTATCGCTATCGGCAGTGTATTCAAAAACGGGGTTTTCTTCAATGGACTCTTTGTTTTCCAAACCAAAATTCCATAGAAAATCTGTTCCCCAAAGGGTTAAATTTTCAAAAGTAATTTCTATGGGAGCTTCGCCGGTTTGGGGTGTAAAAGTAAAATTGGGCTGAGTAACTTGCACATTGATAGCCGTATCGCACGTGCAACCAAAATCATTTTCTACACTAAAAGTATAAAGTGTTGAGCCATAATCTTCGGGCGTGCCAAAAACGGTTGAAGTAAATGCGTTGCCTTCGGTCAAATTGGTGGGTAAGCCCACTCCCACTCCACTCCAAGTAGCCGTATTTTTGTTGTACGTGTTTGAAAATTGCCATTCGGTATCTTGCAAGGCGGCATCAAATTCAATTCCCCATTCAAACAAATAGCCGTTGTTAGTAGATTGATTATCAACGATTGTGAAAGTCCACTCGCCATTGATGGGGCAACCGATAAATGCCGACAAATTTTGTTGCGCGGCATAACCTCCGGCTTGCAAAGTAGTGTTTGTAAGGGATTCGGTATTCATGTCGCTAAAAAGAGCCACTTCAGCCCATTCGTAAACAAAGCCCGTTCCTTCGCCAATGGCAGGGTCTAAAAGCGGAGTGCCGAGTTTTGAGGCGTTTCCGCCAAAATCTTTTAAAACGACTTCCGTGCCGTTGGGACATTTCATTTTTATTTGCAAATCATTTTGCGCAGAATGTTCTAATTTTGCAAAAATGCGTTTAATTTGATTCAAACTGGTAATTTTTTCATTTTCTAAAAAATTAAAAAACGTAATGCTACGGGCATATTGAGGGTAATTATCGGCTATTTGATACGGCGGTTGCAATACCTGTTTATTTTCAAAAATGTATTTCCACGAATTTTCCAAAATTTTAGCCGAGAGCATCACTCTATCGCCTTTGCATATTGGTTTATCGGTATTTACGGTGGTTTGGTCAAATTTTGGCGTTAAGCCTATTTGAACTTTCTTTCGTGCAAACTCTACCGTTCCAAATTCATCTGTTACTTTTAGCAAAATGTAGTATCCACCGGCTTTGGCGTAAGAATGATTGATTTGCAACAGGTTCAAATCCGATTGTTGGGTATCATCGCCCAAATACCAAGTAAATCGGGCTTTTGACGCATCGAACGTGCCGGAATGATTGACAACGGCTTGCATGGAAATATTCTCGTCAATGCACTGATTTAGAACTTCCTGATGGGTTGGTAAAAATTCTATATCCACCGTAAATTGTGCAAATACGTAAGAAAAAAACAATTGAAAAACAATAAAAAAGAATATTTTTTTCATGAAAAGGTTATTATTTCATATAAATTGTTAAATTGTTCAACCATTATATTTTAAACGGTTTTAATTTGAGCTTTTGATTTTATGTAAATGCTTTGTAATTAAAACTTTGCCAAAGTTTAAAACTTTGGCAAAGTTACCGTTTGCAGTATAAATTGATAATTTTATATCAACCATCAAATTAGCTATACTGTTTTTGGTAATATTTTTGGTATTCGCCCGAAACCACATTTTCGAGCCAAGCCTCGCTTGCTAAATACCATTCAACGGTTTTTTCCAAACCTTCTTCAAATTGCAAAGAGGGTTTCCAGCCCAATTCTTTTTGCAATTTAGAGGAATCGATTGCGTAACGCAAATCGTGTCCGGCGCGGTCTTTTACAAAGGTGATTAATTTTTCGGAAGTGCCTTTTTCTCTACCTAATTTTTTATCCATAATTTGGCATAAAAGGCGAATTAAATCAATGTTTTTCCACTCGTTGTTTCCGCCAATGTTATAAGTTTCACCGTTTTTTCCTTTATGGAAAATGGTATCAATAGCTTCGGCGTGGTCTTCAACAAAAAGCCAATCGCGAATGTTTTCGCCTTTTCCATAAATGGGAATATTTTTTTGGTTTTTGATGTTGTTTATAGAAAGCGGAATTAATTTTTCAGGAAACTGATTTGCTCCGTAATTATTAGAACAGTTTGAAATCACTATCGGCAAGCCGTAAGTGTCGTGATATGCACGCACAAAATGGTCGGAACCGGCTTTTGAAGCGGAATAAGGACTGTGCGGCGAATACGGCGTAGTTTCGGTAAAAATACCTTCTTCGCCCAGCGAGCCGTAAACTTCGTCAGTGGAAATGTGATAGAAAAGTTTTTGGGCAAAATTATTTTTCCAATGATTTTTAGCAGCATTAATTAAAACCATCGTACCCAAGATGTTGGTTTCGGCAAATTCGAGAGGATTTGTAATTGACCTATCTACATGCGATTCGGCAGCTAAGTGAATAACTCCGTCGAAATTGTATTTTTCAAACAAACTCTTTATCAAATCTTTGTCCAAAATATCGCCTTTTACAAACGTATAATTGGGCTTATTTTCTATATCGGTAAGATTTTGTAAATTTCCGGCATAAGTCAATTTATCTAAATTTACAATTGTATCATCGGGATATTTATTAACAAATAGTCGAACTACATGAGAACCAATAAATCCGGCACCTCCGGTTATTAAAATTTTTTTCATTGTTTGCTTTTTCTATTAAAAAAAGATTGTGATTAAAAAAGTTATAAAATGCAAAAAAAAACATTTCAAAGGTAATAAAAAAATAAACTTTAAAAAAAACATTCAACTTTTGATAAAAATAGTTTTATTTTACTTATATTTGCATGGCTTTAGAATAAAAATAAAAGCTACTATTTTTGAAAAAAACGAATGAATTAATGCTAAATAACTAAAAAAACATGAAAAAACAAAGTTTTTATATCTTCTTGGCTATGATAACCATTCTTTTGATGTCGTGCCAAAACCATTCCGAAAAAAAAGAAACGCCCGTTGATAGTTTAAAAACAAGCGATTCGGTTCTTGTAGAGAATGAAAAACCCTTGATAGATAGCCTTTTAAAAAGCGACAGTTTATTAAAAGCCAAGTTTCCGACTTTGGATTCGATATTTAAAAAAGCAACATTTCGCGACTCGGTAGCCATTTATTGCAATCATCTTTTTAAAAAAGACATCGACAACCAAGAAAAAATAATGGCTTTAATGAGCTACCGTGATAGTTTGAAACCTATTTTAGAGAATTTTTCATACCTTTTGAGCGAAAGCTTATTTGAAAATATGAAAAAATGGGAAAAATATGAAAAAGAACTCATCGAAATCGGTTTTTTGCCCTTTTACGCTGAGGGAATGTTTAGCGGTTTGACCAATTCGCCTATTTTGCAAGCTCAAATAAAAGAATTTGGCACACCCGAATTTCAATTAATGACCGATTTTGAAAACGCCAATGGAAAATCAATGGGCGGCGAATATCCTTATTTAGACCTTACGGCAAATATAGAAATGGTTTTAATTGGCGAAAAAATGTCGAAAGAATTTGGCGAAACGCCGGAATACAAAAAAATAGAACAAACATATCGCTACGCATTAAAAACTCTCACCGATTTGCATTGTTTGGTTCAAACAGACGACACTCGCGAATACATTTTGCACGATATTTCGCGCGATTTCTGGCCTAATGCCACCGACGTAAGTTTTATGGAACAATTTGTAAAAAAACACAAAACATCGCGTTTTGCACCGGCTATAAAAAAAATACTTGTTAATGTTTCGGAACTTCAGGCAAGCGAAGATTTAGAAAAAGGAGAAGTGTATCTTATTGCCGTAGAGAGCTTTAAAACCGAAGAAGAGGCTGAAAACAAAGTTTTTGAACTTCTAAATAAAAGCATCGATGTACCTCACGTAATTAGTTCTAAAAAAGGAAAAACGGAACAATATCATGCCGTTTACCGCTTTTATGCGCAAGAAGCGAAAGCAAAGGAAAATTTGAAGAAAATAAAATCGCAATTTAAAAATGCAAAAATTATTCATATCGACTACAATTGGAATGAATTGTAATTCAAATAAGTAACGAATGAAAAATAAGTTCGGCAAGGCGCAGGTTCAATTTTATACTGCAAACGGTTTATTATTTAACTTTTCCAAAGTTCTAAAACTTTGGAAAAGTTTTCGCTTGGAGAATAAAATTTATACCACCTTAAATCCTCAAGTCATTGTATCAATCTGTTAGCAAACAGCTTATTGATGATTAATTTATGATTAATTTATGAGCATTTTGGAATCTATTGATACACTGGCTCTGAATTAAAAGTTCAACTTGCTGATTTTAGGTACTATAAAAAGTATTTCAATGTAACCATTTAACAATGAACGAATAAAACCATGAAAGACGGAGTACTTATAACAGGAGCCGCCAATAGAATTGGTAAAGAAATCGCTTTTTACTTTGCATCGAAAGGTTACGATGTGGCAATTCACTACAACCATTCCGCCGAAGAATCTTTGGCAACCAAAAAAGAAATTGAAACAAAACATGGGGTTCAATGCCGCGTTTTTAAAGCCGATTTTGAAGATAGAACGCAAACCGTTCAATTAATGAAAGAAGTACATTCGCAATTGAAAATTAAGCATTTAATAAATAACGCATCACTTTTTTATGAAAATAGTTTTTCCAAAAACAGTATTTCCGATTTCGATGTTTTTATGAAAATTAATTTTATAGCTCCTTATTTATTAACACAACAATTTTCGGAAATCGTAGAAGATACGGGAAGTATCATAAATATTTTGGATACTCATATTTCACAAAATCAAACCAAACATTTCGATTATTTGTTGTCAAAAAAGTTTTTAGAAATATTTACCAAACAAGTAGCCATTGAATTAGCCCCCAAAATAAGGGTAAACGGCATTGCACCGGGTATTATTTTGCCACCCAAAGACAAAAACCAAGAATACATTGATGGTTTAGCGCAAAAAATTCCGATGAAAAAAACCGGCAACCCTCATCATATAACGCATGCAATCGATTTTTTAATTCATAACCCATTCGTTACCGGTCAAATCGTATTCATTGACGGAGGTGAAAATTTATAATTTAATTATGACTCATTTTGAAATTAAAAATTTAAAACTACGTACCATAATTGGTGCCAATAGTTGGGAACGAGAAGTATTACAAGATGTAATTATTTCTATTTCATACAAATACGATGCTTCGCAAGCCGAAGAATCCGACAATATTAAAGATGTTTTTAACTACAAAGCTTTAACAAAAAAAATAATAGAAGAAGTAGAATCTTCAACATTTAATTTACTCGAAAGCCTTGTAAATCATGTTTATACAATTGTAAAGGCAAACTCTGAGTTGCAAAATGTAAAAGTGATAGTAGAAAAACCGTTTGCATTGAGATTTTGCGACAACATAATAGCCACCAAATCCGATGACGATAAATAATGCCGTAATTGGAGTTGGCTCGAATATAATGCCCGAAGAAAATGTAATTTTGGCAGAAAAGGAACTAAAAAGTCTGGGAATACTGAAAAAAAAATCGAACTTTATTTATACCAAACCATTGGTTTTTGAAGCTCAAGATGATTTTTTGAACGGAATTTTTTATCTGGAAACGTTTTATGAGCCTTTGGATTTGAAAAAAAAACTCAAAGAAATAGAACAAAAACTGGGGCGAATACGCCAAAGCAATAAAAATGCGCCCAGAACCATTGATTTAGATATTGTTCTGTTTAACAATCAGATAATAGATGCCGATGTTTTTGAACGCTATTTTTTAAAAAATCCGATAATAGAAATGTTTCCTTATTTGGAAGCGGTCATTCAAAGCTCGAATTACCGGAATAATTTTTTGGAAGTTTCGCAAGTTATTGAAACTATAAAATCGGTTTTGCCCAACTTGCCCATTGCCATTTTGTGTGCTGAAAATTGGTTTACCGAAAAAGAAAATTTCAATGAACCAATAGATATAATAGTGATAACAAATACAATAGATAACAAATACCAAGAAGAAATTAACAGCCAATTGAAAAATACGATAACAAATTTGATAGTCAAAATGAGTTTACTTTCCGTAGAAATAAAAAATGAAAAATATGAAAAGAATGATTTATTAGCGAATATTGAAAATAAATATCCCGCCTTTTTTGAGCAATTTTCTTTTTACAAAATTCTTTACGGAAAATATTTTTCTAAAAAAAAATTAAAAAATGACTACTAATTCACTAATTTTTAACAAAAAACTATTTCAGGTTAGTCTATTTTACAAAAAAATTAATCAACTTCAATTAAATTGATAGGGACTTCTCGTATGTCTTGAATTTCTTCGCCGTATTCGAGAATGTCGTCATCGTCGTAGAACCAATTGATAACTACATCATTTTTATTGATATAAATAGTTTCAAAATGCTTAATTAAAGTTAAAAACCATTTAGATGAACTGGTATCGAAATAATCAAACCTGAAATTCACAATGGTTCTTTTTGCCGGATTTTTAATGTATTCCAACAACCAATCTTCAATAGGCTCATAAAATTTAATAGAAGACTCAGGTCGCGACCTTCCCGAAAATTCCATTTGTCCGGATAGGGCATTGAGATGAATATAGGGAGTTTTCTCCGTTTTTTCAATAATTAAACTTTTCATAGTCAATAAATTTGATTTGAAATAGCGTATTTAACATTCAGATTTCAAACTTCAAAAATAAAACTTTTTTTTTAAAAGTAAAATTTTATTTTTAATTTTTTTTAAAATAAAATAATAACAACCTATTTTTTTGAAAATTTAACTGAAAAAAAATTTTAATTTAAAAAAAAAGAATCGTATCTTTGCCATTCAAACAAATCAAGTTTTAATAACTATTACTATTTAGCCAGCTAAAAAAGTTAATAATAACTATAAAATTTTAATTTATGACAGGATTTTTTAAATATGTGTTTGCCTCGCTTACGGCAATCGTATTATCAGGAGTACTCTTAATCATTGTATTAGGAATATTTATAGGAATAGCAATCAATAAAGGTGATGAAAAAGTAGTTGTAAAACCCAATTCTATCCTTCAAATCGAATTGGACAAACCCATAGCAGACAGAGCGATAGACAATCCTTTAGCTAAGCTAAGCCCCTTGGGTGGCGGTGGTGCGTACATGGGCTTGACTGAAATTTTAGAAAACATAAAAAAAGCCAAAAAAGATAAAAATATAAAAGGTATTTACTTAAATTTGACTGAATTAAGTGCAGGAGTAGCTACTCTGGAAGAAATAAGGAATGCGCTTTTGGATTTTAAAACCTCAAAGAAATTTATTATCAGCTATTCCGAAAGTTATTCTCAATCTTCTTATTATTTGAGTTCGGTAGCCGACAGTATTTACATTCAACCTACGGGTACGATTATGCACGTAGGATTGAGCAGCCAAGTGATGTTTTTTAAAGATTTTTTAGAAAAATGGGGCATCAAGCCGGTTGTTATCAGACATGGAAAATTTAAAGCTGCTGTGGAACCGTTTTTAGATAATAAAATGAGCCAAGCCAACCGCGAACAAATTGTTAGTTACGTAGGAAGCATTTGGAACACCCTTTTGAAAGGCATTTCCGAAAGTCGGGGTATTGAAGTGGAACAACTTGGTTTTCTTGCCGATAGTTTGAAAATAATTAATCCACAAACTGCCATTGAACATAAATTTATAGATAAAACACTTTATCAAGACCAAGTAATGGCGGGTTTAAGAAAGCTTTCGGGTTTGAAGAAAGATGATAAACTTCGTTTTGTTTCGCTGGAAGATTATACCGATGGCGTTTCGGAAGACCAAGAAGAGCAAGAGGAAGATAAAACCAAAGAATACATAGCCGTAATTTATGCAAGTGGCGAAATCATTACCGGCGAAGGAGATGACGAAACGATTGGTTCAACGACTTTGGCTGCCGCTATTGAAAAAGCAAGAAAAGATAAAAAAGTGAAAGCCATTGTATTGCGGGTAAATTCTCCGGGCGGAAGTGCTTTGGCTTCGGATATTATCTGGCGCGAAATGGTTTTAGCTAAAAAAGTAAAACCGGTAATTGCTTCAATGGGCGATGTTGCCGCTTCGGGTGGTTATTACATATCTTGTGCTGCCGATACGATAGTAGCAAGTTCCTCAACCATTACAGGTTCGATAGGTGTTTTTGGTTTGTTGTTTAATATTCAACAGCTTGTAAATGAAAAAATAGGTATTCAAACGGAAACGGTAAATACCAACACATATTCCGATGCCATGTCGCCCTTGCGCGAAATGTCTGAATTTGAACGCATGACCATACAAAGTGAGGTAGAAAGTATTTACAAGGTTTTTATTTCGCATGTTTCGGAAGGCAGAGGCATGAGCAAAGCCGATGTAGATAGCATTGGACAAGGTAGAGTTTGGTCGGGACAAGATGCACTGCGCATTGGATTAGTCGATGTTATAGGGGGTTTAGATGTAGCTGTAAAAATAGCTGCCGACAAAGCCAATTTGAAAAAATACAAAGTGAAAGAATATCCGGTTCAAAAAGATTTTATGCAAAAATTAATGGAAGAATTTTCTGTTAAAATGCAAAATAGAATCATAGAAAATAATTTTGGCCAAGCTTCGATTTATTACAGACATCTCAATTCGATGCTTAAAATGGAAGGTATTCAAGCTCGCTTGCCTTACAATTTTGTAATTAACTAACTTGTGAGGTGCAGTTCTGAGAAGGAGGTGTAAGCTATCCGGCACTGTAATTGCAAATAACCAAAACATTGATATACTGCAAACGGTTTATTATTTAACTTTTCCAAAGTTAAAACTTTGGAAAAGTTGAAGTTATGTAATAATAAGTATTAAAATTTATCCCGTTTTTAGTATATAAATAACAAAAGGAAGACCTGTAAATTATATTATGAAAAGCAATGACTTTACAAAAAATGATTATTATTCAGCCGCTTTAAATAGATATAAGAATTTAGAGCATTTAAAAACAAATAAAGACTCAATCATATTTTCGTTATACTGTGCTGGTGTTGCTGCGGAATGTATGTTTCGTGCTTATATTCTTAAAGAAACAAGAGCATTTGATGAAAAACATGATTTATTAAAGTTATATACAAAATCAAAAATGTGGCTAACACTTACAGATGAGCAGAAAATTGAACTTTCTATAAGTGTTAAAAAAATTTCTGATTTTTGGTTTAATAATCTGAGATATACCTCTGATTCAAGAGCTAAAAGAAAGATAGCTCATAAGTTTGTCAGAACAAATTTTAAGGATATTAACAAATATCTTGAAAAACATAATAATGATATTTTTATGGCGACAAAAAATGTAATTGAAATAGGAGAAAAGTTATGGACTTAATAGAAAAAATAATCACAGTTCTTTCAAAAGAGACTCAGATTGAAAAACCAAATTTCGAATTAAAATTTGATGAAAATCAGAATGTAAAGGGTTATATAGCATCTGAAAGTTTTTATAATATGGAAGATGATTTAGCTCAGTCAATTATTTGGAATGTATTAAACAAAAATCTTGACACTTCTGATTTGTCAAAGATTTTAGCAATATTTAATGAAACACCCGTTGAAAAAGCTCAACGATTATTTGGTAATCCCCCACTAAACATTAAGCAAGCCAATATTTGGTTTCATATAGCAAAGGATTTAAGCCGATATTGGATTTTTGTAGATGTTACTAAACAGCAAACTGAATATACAACTTTTTTTATTGTTTTAAATGCCCATACTAATTTTTTTAAATCTCTGATATTTTCATATCCTAATGACGTAATTCAATTTATGGAATTAAAGCCCGAAGAAGTTTATTCTGAGTTATATAACAACTCATTTAATAATGCAGTTTCAGAGCTTAAAGCTGATTTAATGAAAAAACATGAAGAATTAGAGAAAAAGGGAGTTTATTGGAAAAACAATATATATTCCTATGTTTATGAAAACGTTCAAATAATCGCCGCAGCAAAAAAAGATTTATTGTTTTCTGATATCGAAATCAAAATAATTGAAAAAGGATTTCAAAAACTTAAAGGATATTCAGTGAATAATATTGTTAAAGATGCAATAGCAAATTCAAAAATGGTAAATCAGTTGACAACCTCGAACATGTACTATGATTACCAAATTTCTTAATCAAAATTAACAAAGAATTTTTAGTGGTTGTAAATGGAAATTTTAGGAAAGTTTCACACCCTTTTAAGAAAACTTCTTTTATGTGGCTGAGGTTTTCTAAAATATTCCCTTTTCTTCTACAAGAGAAATTCCTTTTTAGAAAATAACATATTGATTTTTTTTTCGCTCATTTT
>DYNA01000132.1 GCA_020721325.1 Paludibacter propionicigenes | reverse complement strand
AAATTAATCTATTTTTTCAACTTAACAAGAGGTCTGATTTTGGGGGTGTATTATAGATAATTCGGAAATATTGTTATTTCCCAAATATATTTTCTGTAAAGTGGTAAATTCTGATAAAAAAGAAATATTATTTAAACCATTACTTCTCAAATTTATACCAATAAGTTCATTGTTTTCATTGATTGAAAATTTGTTTTTATTATCAATAAAACCTATATTTTTAATATCAATTTCCTCTAATTCAATACTCAATATTTTTTTGAAATATTGTTTATAGTCAATTATTTTTATATTTGAATTAATCAAATGCTTAGGAACACGGAAAGGAACTGTATTTGCCAAAGGTTTTAACGAAGTTAATGTTGGGAAAATTTTATCGTTACTGAATGACGATTTTATTCCTTCCATAACAAAATATAAACGGTAAGCCTCTTCTTTGTCGTGTGTTTTTAGATTTGCAATGTCGTTTTGCAATTTTAAATTTGCAATTTCGGGGTCTATTATCCACAATGCCGTTAATTGATGTGTAGTAATTTCGGCATCGTCCAACTTGTTTTTTTCGGAATATTGATAAACAAAAGTCGCAAGTTTTTTAACGTATTCGACACCAAATTTTTCTTGTAAATTGTAAAGCAGAAAATTTCTTGTATTTTCATCGTATTCATAAAGTTCGTTTCCTATTTGATATGCCAGACCGAAATTTATTACATCGGCAATATCTGAGTAAAATGGCTGATTTTCTGTAATATTTAGTATTGAATTTTTGAAATTTATCCATAAATGAAATAAAAAATCCATACGAAAAAACAATGGCAATGCCGAATGGCAAGCAAGCCAATAGGCAGTAATTGATTTTGACTTTAATAATTCAATATATTTCGATTTACTTAAATCCGATATTTCAACTTTTTGGAACATTAAATTAATTGTTTAATATTTTATTATTGTTTTTCAAATATTGTATAGCCAAAGGCAAACTGTCGTTTGATATATCAAACATTTTTACCAATAAACTTATGTAAATGGCAGACGATTTACGCCATCGGTATCGCGGCATTGGATTTAACCAAACAATATTTTTAGCATATTTACCGATTTCGGTTAAAAGAACTTTTGATTTATCTATTCTTTCGCTGCTATAATTTCCTTTTGCTGCTCCGGCATCGCTTATTAAAATTACATATTTTCCGTTAAAAGCTGTTTTGTCAAATTTCTCCCATTTAATTTCTTTTGTCATTTTAATATCCGAATACATAAAATCGGTTTGCAGATTGTAAGAATAATATATTTCGGTATCTATTTGACTTGAAATAATATCGGCAACTTGTCGGCTCAAATATTTAAAAACCGACATTGAACCTAAAATATCAATAATTACAACTGCTTTTGCATTATTAACTATTTCGGTTTGATATTTTATTTCGGTCAGATATTTATTTTTTGCAATATTTTCGGCACATTCGTTTGTATCGATTGTATTGAAATCGGAAATGTATGAAATATCTCTCAAATTTCTGACAGTTATCTGTAAAGGACGCTCTTGTATGGGATAAAAATTATTTTTTGAAAATGTAAAATTAAATTCCGATAAAAGTTTTTTCCTTTCGCTTTCCAAAGAATTATCAGATTTTGTATCGGTAATTTGCATGTATAATTCTTGATATTCGGTATCTGAAATGTTGCTAATTTCTTGATTTTTGTTTTGATTATTTTGTAATTCGTCTGGATTCGTATTATCTTCATTCTCTTTGTTTTGAGAATTTAGATTTTTGTCAGGAATATCAGGATTTTTCGTATTGTTTTGTTGTTGTTTATCGTCAAAATTGAACTTATTTAAAAACAACTTGAAATTTTTTAATTCATTTTCAAATTCGACATCAAAAACATCATTAAACCATGATATTTCATAGTCTTCATGCTTTTTTAACCATAATAATTTGCATATCGTTTTTAAATCGTCTTTATTTTTTATTTCAAAACTATTACGAAAAACCTTGAAAAAAGACAAATAATCTTGTAATTGCAAAGAATATTTAGTTTTTAATTGCAAAAACAAATTAAAAAACGGATAAAATGATGTTTTGTGGTTTTCTATCATTTTTTTTAAATTATTTTTCTTGGTTTAGCTCAACTTTAAATTCCGGAAAAATTTGAAAATCTTCCTGCTTTTTTAATAATGCTTGCGGAAAAGGAATAATTCCAAGCTCTAAATCGGAAATCATTTTATCTCTTTCATCATCTTTTTGAAATACAAACGCCAGATATTTAAACCAGTCAATCATTTCACTTGTCGAAACAAGTTTATTTCCCATCATATTTTCTCGTTCTTGTTTTCTACGCACTTCTTCAAACACTTTTAATGCTTGTTCTATAAAAGATAATTCTTTGTCCAAATGTGTATAAAGAATTGATTTTAACATTTCAATTTCAGGAAATTTAATATGATGATAAATACAACGGCGTAAAAAAGCGGCGGGCATTTCTTTTTCGCTATTGCTTGTAATTATTACCAAAGGACGATGTTTTGCAATTTTTGTTTCTTTTGTTTCCCAAATATCGAATTTCATTTCGTCAAGTTCCAAAAGTAAATCGTTAGGAAAATCTATTGGTGCTTTGTCAATTTCATCTATCAATAAAATTGTGGGATTTTCGGCAGTTGATTTTATTAATGCCTCACCGAGTTTTCCGATAGAAACATATTTTGTATTATCCGAAATTGGTTGATTGGTTTGAACATCGTATAATCTTTGCAAATTATCGAAAGTATAAAGACCCTCGCGAGCTTTACTTGATGATTTAATATCCCAGCGAAAAAAGTAATCTCTGAATTTTTCCGCATGTTCT
The DNA here is from genome assembly GCA_020721325.1 of Paludibacter propionicigenes. Taxonomy (GTDB): domain Bacteria; phylum Bacteroidota; class Bacteroidia; order Bacteroidales; family JAIFNL01; genus JAIFNL01. The sequence goes on along the minus strand of DYNA01000132.1, from coordinate 9,007 downwards.
TTATAATACCATTCGTAGGCAATTGCTTCTGCCAGACGGGTTTTTCCGCAACCCGGGTCGCCTGTTAAAAACAATGGTCTTTCGAGATAAATTGCAAGATTTACTGCTTTTACCAATTCCGGTTCCGGAATATAAGCGTCAACTCCATTTTGAGAGTTTTCTAATGCTTTGCCTGTATAATTTTTTTCTAACATGGATTTAGTTTTAAATTTAAATTGTCATCAAAATCAATTTCGTATTTTAAATGTTGTAGGGCGAAGTTTTTTAGTAAATTAAAAGAAAATTTGTCTTTTTCATTAAAAGATGTTTTTAAATTTATGTTACTATCACAAAAGCAATTGATTGTTTTTTCATCAATATTTTCTCCACAATTCTCTTTATTATACCATATTACGAACTCTTTTTTTAACTCCTCAATTGTTTTTAGTTCTTTAATCAGATTACAATCTGAAATTTGATGAAAATCCGTTTTATAATTTATTACTCCATTTATTTCTGAAATAAAAAATAATAAAACAGATTTGTGCCTATTCAAATTGTGATTACTTTTGTAAGAATTAATCAAATCATTAATACCATCTTCAAGAGTATTATTACCGATGTAAATGAAAACCAATAGGTTTTTTTTGTCAATAAATTCTAACCCTGGTGGTAGTCCTCTTGTATTTACCGAAAATTTTAATGTAATCAATTTATAGTTTGCAGTTTTAGCATATCTGTTTACAATAAACAGAGCTTCGTGAGCATGATAATTATCAAAGAAAAAAATGTTAAATTTTGAAGTCATTTTTTCATCAATCAAATCAATTTTTTCTTTGAAATTGTAATTTAAAATGGATTTTCTGATGTTTTCTTGATTATCCAAAATATCCTTACTTGATTTAGCAATTTGTTCTTCAAATTTTAAAAGCTCATTATTAGATGAATTAGCTTGCAAAGCTGCGTCAAGTAATTTTTCCAAATTGGATTCTGCTTCATATTTATCAATTAAATCAAAAGCAGCATCTTTTAATGCTTTAGAAGCACAAATATCATCTAAATTAAATTCTAATTTCGTTCTGACCATTTGCTTTAATTTGCTATAATCAGGAAAAGCTTTACATAAAGCATCTCGAAATTGTTCTATTTGCGCACCACTTAAAGTCATAAACTTATTCAAATTTAATATTTCTATCAGTTAGTAGATTTTTGATAACATTTATTGGTACTCCTCCATTATACTTAAATTCAATACCGCAATGATGTAGAGCGATTAAATCTAAATTGCCATTAAAACAAGGCGAACCTGACGAACCACCTTCGGTATAGGTTTTATATTTTAATCGGGTTTGGTTCTCGTTTAAGCCGATTGACAAATCAAACGCAATTTTCATTGGATTTCCTTCGGGATGTTGAATAATAAACAATGGTCTTTCAGGCAAATAATTGTCGTTGAAATTTGAATTTGCTTGCGGAATTTCAATAAAACCTCTGTCTGTTAGTTTTGTAGTAATTCGCAACAGAGCATAATCAAGTTCGTCTTCTTTTGGTAAACTACCATCGTTTTGTAAGTCAGCACTGCTATACTGGCTATGGTCTATTAACCAATTATCACCAAGTTTATATGTAATTCCTTGATTTACTACATTATCATTCTGGATTTTGTAATCAAATCTTACAGAAATATTCGGATTTTTTTCAATTAAAACATCTTTTACTACATGGTAATTTGTCATTACAATATCGTGTGCAATTAAAAAACCTGTACCAACAATTCTATTGTTAATTTCTATTTTGCAAACTTGTTTTTCAATATTTATTAATTTATTCAGCCATTTATCAATATCAAAAAATTGCTGATGTTCTTTGATTTTCGCTTCAAAATTATTAATATCACCTTTTACTAACAATTTATTGAAAGAACTCAGCGATTCTTCAAATTTTTTAAGTGGTACATTGCCTGAAATTTGTTCTCGTGCTCCACGAAGTAATTCATCAAGCCAGTTTTCTGCATCGGCTTTTCTAATTAATTCCGGCACACAAGTATCCAAAGCTTTGCTTGATGCAAACTCGTCTAAATTTTTACCGAGTTTAAAGTAGAGCATTTGCTCTAAAAGATTATAATTGTAAAATGCAGCTTTAAGAGCATCTTTAAACTGTTCTTTTTGTTTATGAGTTAGTATCATAATTTACAATAAATTTAATAGTTACAATTTTACTTCAATAATCATCGGTTCGGTTTTTTGGGTTTGTTTTTTCCAAAAAATTCCTTTGTCGGCTGTTATTTCACCTGATATTTTGAATTTTATTTTCTTTGTTCCTTTCGGTACTGCAATTGTTTGTAATAAAAGTTGGTCGCCGTTTAAGGGTTTTTCTTTGTCTGGGTTTAATATCCACATACATTTGTTTGAGCCAACGCCCATTGATTGTGTTACCGGAAATTTGAACGAAAAAGTAAATTTACCGGATAAACTGCCTGTATTTGTGGTTTTTATTTCTATTCCTCCGCCAAGTTCAACGGTTTCGGTTAATTCTAATGTTTTGGTTAATTCTTCGGGAATTTTTGCCGAAACATTTCCGTTTGCCGATAATGCGAGTTCGTAACCTGTTTCAAGTTTTAACCATTCATTGAATTTAGTATTTGGCACTAAATCAATAGTTTGTGCTTCATCTAAATCTAAAATTTCGGCATCGTAAATAAGTTCTTGTATTTTCGCACCTTGCGAAACTGTGCCTATTGCATGAACAATGGTGAAAAGTTCTTTTTTCTCGTAAAGCAATTGCAATTCAGTTGGTAAGGTTTTTTTGTCGAGTTCAAACAAACGATACAGATTTCTTACAATAGGTCTGTTTCCCAGACGAAAGGTTACATCTAAAATTTTTAATTCCTCAAGTGATTCGAAGGGCGATTTTTTTTCTTCGAAGTTTAATTGAAATTCGTTGTATAACATAAGTTTAATTTTTAATTGGTTAACGATTTTACAAAATCTGTAATATATTGATTCCCGCTTTTGGCAAGATATGCTTTTTCTATCAATAATTTAATTTTACCTTCCGATTGAAAGTGAGTTATTAAATCGAAAGTTGCATTTTTTAAATTACTACTACCTGAAATCGTGTTTAAATTTAGGTCTAATTTCATAAACACAAATTGGTCTAATGCGCTAATTTGCGGAAATGCCTTTATTAATGCAAATTGAAAAGTTTCGGTTTGTTGTCCGGTTAATTCGGTAATGTTTGGAATTTTCAGATTTTGTTGATTTTTTTTTGTATCATCTGCTTTATTCATATTCATTTCCAAAGAGCGCAATTCATTTTCAACTTTTTCAATCTTTTGCTTCAAATCGTCAATATCACGCTCGATTTTCATTTTGCTTTTGGGGTCATTTTCCAAAATAAGATTACTCTCATATTCATTCAATAATTTGTATAAATCAGAAAGTTGTTTTTTCAAATTTTCCACTCTGGTTTGTGTAAAAGCATCTTGATTGTTCATGTATTTTATTGGTTTAATAATTATTTCTATATCTATTTCTTCAAATTCAGCAAGTTCATCAATATAAGAAAGCAACGCTTTCTTCAATTTTGCTTTTTGAATAGTTAAATTTTCATGTGAAACGGTATTGTCTTTTTCATTTTCTTGAATATCACTATAAAATGAAGCTTGCAAAATGATTTTATTTTCAAAATCAGTGTCATTTAACATTTTAGAGGCTTGCAACAAAGTTTCAATAACCCATTTTGTATTTGAGGTTATTTTATCTTTTAGCTTTCTTATTAGTTCGGTATTATTCATAATATTTTATTTATAAATACATTACAGTTTGGAAAAAATAAATAAATCGCTCTTTATTGGTTTCTAATTCGTTTATTTCTAATACCAATTGAGTTATGTTTTCTACATCTTTTATTTCATAAAGGATTTCAAGTTTCAGCCTCAAAAGTACCAATAAATCGGACTTTCTATAAGAAGGAATTTCCTTTATAATACGTATTGCTTTTTCAATATACAAAACAGCATCGTCAAATTGTTTTAACTTGCTGCAAGTTAGGGCAAAATTAGAATAAAAAATTGCATTTTGAAAGTTATTTTCCGGAAAAATAATCTTACTTATTTCAAGCACTTCTCTAAAATACAAATCTGCATTTTTGTAGTGTTTTAGCTTATATTCAATAACTCCCATATTTGTATATAACCACGCCATTGAATAACTTTCATAATCATATAATTTTTTATATTCATTAAAGGCTTGTTCTATGTACTTTTTGGCTTCTTTATATTCGTCCATTTCAGACAAAATACAGCCAAGATTATTTATTGTAGCAGCTTGTTGTTGTTTTAACGACAAAGCCTCATCTTCCGTTTGTGGTAATATATTTTTATAATAATTGTAGGCTTGTTTTACATCAGACCATGCTTCTTCTATTCGTCCGAATTTAAGATTTAAACTGCCTCTGCGTTTATAAATTGATGCTATTTCTCTAACATTTCTGGTGTTATTTTTTAAAGCAACCAAAATATTTTCGGAATATTTTAAATAATATTCATCGTCCTCTTCAGCTAATTCAATAATTTCTATATAAAAATCTACCAATTCCATTCCTTTGTCCGAATAGCCTTGATTTCTTAATACTTCAATGTAATATTCTAAAAAACGAATTGCGTCCTTTTTATTTTGCAAATTGTCGTAACTCGTTTTAACAGACAAAATAAATCCATTCAAATCTGGTTTTATGGTTTTTCTATTCAGGTGAGTTATTAAATAATCAGCATATTTAAGATATTGCAAAAATTTAGTATCAATTGAAAGCAAATCGTATGTAAATACTTCTTCTATTTTTTCGTTTGTTTCGTATGCAAATACCTCATCAATTTTTTCATTTGTTTCGTTTTTAAAAGCATCATCTATTTGTTCGTAAATCTTATTGCATAACTTGTTAATTATCTGGCAATCATTAACAAATCCGGTTTCATAACTTCGTACAGTTTCCTGAATAAGCGGGTGCATTTGAAAGGCATTTCCTTCCAGCGAAATCCAAGCTTGCTGAACTAATTTATCTAATGTTTCATAAAAATTCTGTTTAATATTGGTTGCTGTTGTCAAAAAGCGGTCTTTTATCTGCTTTTTGGTTAATTTTAACTTGTCAAAGCCTAATTCTTTAAAATCTTCTTTTGTGTAACTTTTTGCAGGAAATAATGCAAAAAGACTTAATATCAAATTTTCGTATCCATTTAATTTCGAAAGCGATAAAAAATATTCCAAAGCTTCTTCTATGTTTAACTGAGCTAAACCTTGTGTATGATAATTTTCTATAAGTTTGCTTAGGTCTAAATTACCGTTTTTAATTTGCAATGCAGCAATTTTGATAGCTAACGGGTGATATTTAATCAATTCAAAAAACTGTTCATGCACTTTTTCTAATTTTACGTTTCCCAATGTTTTTGAAAACAATTTCCATGCACTTTCAGGGAATAAACCTTTGAGTTCTATCTTTTTCTTAATGTTTTGAATTGAATTTCGAGAAAGGATTACAATGCACCATTTATCTCTGATTTCATTCAATAAATTAATCATTTCAATACTTTCAATTCCATCTATATTTTTGTCAAAATCGATAATTAATAAATTTGGTTTTGAAAATTTGGTTTTCAATTTCAATAAAATCTTCTCTGCGTTGTATTTTTTGAAAAATACTTTTTTTTCTTTTTCATAATCTATTTTTTGATTGAGTTGTTCGATTGTAGTCTTGTTTATAGACGCTATTTCAGTATCAATATATGCCTCATTCGGATAATCTATCTTATAATCAATTATCTCGTGCAAAACTTTATCTTGTACCAAAATATCATTTAAACTCGAATTTTTATGTACTTTAATCCAAGCTATGTTATGATATTTTTTTTGATGCTTTGATAAATAGTTTAACACCAAAGATGTTTTGCCAATACCGCCAATTCCATTTATTTGAATTATTTCAAAAAAATCGTTCTTCGGAATTAGATTTATTTCCTTTACCAAATTGATGCTTTCATTAGCACGACCGAAGAAATCCAATTTATTTTTCCCGATTTCACTCAAACCAGTTAAAATATTTCCTTCTAAAATCTCAACAGTACAAAAAGTGTCTTCTATTTGATTTATAATATGTTGCAAACGTTTTTTAATCTTTGCTTTTCCAATTTGAAAAGATTTATCGTCAATTAAATTTTCAAAGAATTGCTCATTCAATTCTTTGAAATCGGATTTCAATGAATTTAAAGTATCAGAAAATGAGCTATCTTTATTATTTTCAATACAAAACGATAAATATAAATCAATCGCTTCTTCAATTTTATTTTTAATGAATAATTGGTTTAGTTTTTCTTTCATGGCAAAAAGGTTTAAAAGGTTTAAAAGTTTTAATTATACTTTTATTTTATTGATAATTAGTACTTTATTTTAGATTTCTAAAAAAAATTAAAGGTTCAAATTTTTTTGTAAAAATAATGAAAAAGTTTTTATTTTTTTATGAAAATGATAAAAAATATTTTATGCCAAGTTGAGTTCAAAATAGTAAAATAACAAAATTAAAGATTTATAATTCAAAACTGAATAAAAGTAAGATATGCTATTGATTTTTAACGAGTTTAAAAATGGTGAATAGTGCTTTTCAAATTGCAAGAAAACCATATTACAAGCTCCAAAAAGAAGATTTATATTTGCTAACCGACACTTTTCAACAAATTCATTTACATTTCATGCAAAAAAAATTAAAAAAAATACAACATCGAAAAATTAATTTTCAAATGTTGTACCATAGTTGTACCTAATAAGGTAGAAACAAGTTTTAAATTCTAATATTCAGTTAGTTAAATACTATTGACCGCTATATGCGATGTTAGTAGCATTCATTTTTATTCATCTATCTCATTATCAATATTATTCGGCAAAATACTTTCTGATTTTTCGGTTATTAAACCGAGGTTCTTTTTAACAAGACTTGCAGAAGTATTTGCATAACAATAAACACATAAATGATTGCAAGTATTATAGGAACCAATATCTTTGCTTAAAATACAACCGCAAGCCAATCTTTGACCTTTATCTTTCAAATTACCACGACTATCAATTCCGAAAATTGAATTATTTGGATTATATCCTAAAAATTCCATAAGAATTTTATCATCAGCGAAAAGTTTAATCATCAATTCATCGTCTATACACTTATTGTGCTTAATATTATACTGTTTTAATTCGATATCTTCGGCACAGGTTGCAATAGTAAAATTTGGATTGATTTTTTTCCATTCATCAAGTATTTTAGTTATACCTTCTGCAAATTCAATTTGTTGTTCTTTCGTAAATTCCGAGTTATCAATATTTGTTTTATCAAAATAATCTGTTTCCTTTATTAAATTGCTTTGAACTTTTCTATATGCTTTAATATCGGCAAAACTGAAAACTAATTTATCTGTATATTCAATAGTTTGTTTGCCTAAATACCAAATCTTTTTAAGTAACTCTCTTACAGTTAATTCTTTTGTTAATATTAACGGGTCAAAACGCCAAATAACCTTCTCTTTCCCAATTTTTTCAGATAATTCTTTGAGAGTTTCAATTCTTTTTTTCAAAGAAGGAACATTCGGCTCAAAACCTTCTTTTTCGTAATCATTTATAGTATATTGAAAATAAAATTGTAACCCTTTTTCTGAAATCTGGTCTAAATACGGAATAATTGGTTTGGGATTTTTAGTCCAAAAAATCACAACTCTTGCTTTTTTAAAAGAAATATACTGTGGATTAGTTCTGTTAAATGGATTAATCCAAGTAACATAACCCTTTTCAAGCCGATTGATAAACCATTTTGCATAAAATGCAGGTATATCAGTAGAACGGCTTGCCGAAATAATCAAAGGTGCAATTCCTTTTTTTAGTTCACCATTATCAGTAACTATTTCAATTGGTTGCCAACTTTTACTCATTATGATTGATTTTAAAAGCATCAGGAAATTGAAAAGCATCAGTTCTTTCTGTAATAATTCCGCTTTTACATATTTTCGGTCTGCTTGGATTATGAGAAACATAAAATACATCGAATAATTTTGCAGTAGATAAAATTTTATCCGCCATTTCTTTGTCTGTTAGAATTCTATAAGTTACTTTTGAAACATCAGAAGTTCGTTTTGAATGTTGAACAGTGAAAATATTTTCGATATAACAATGTTGGGTAGTGCATTCTTTATTCCATTTAGCACACGATAAAGGCAATATATATTCTAAACTCTTGTTAGACTTTAAATAAGAATTAATTTCTTGGCTCATAATTTCTGCTTTATATCTTGGGTGTGTGCTTTTTATATCTTTTGAAACTAAATCCAAAAGTAATAAAATACCTTCTTTTATTAAAAATTTAGAGAAGAAATCAACAAAAAAACTGTATAAATTCTGAGATTGAGCATAGTCCCTATTATAAAACTCGCTTATAAATTTTGAAGTTGTTATTATATCAAATTTGAAATTAATATTAAAATGAGCATTAAATTGTTTAAATTTTGTCTCAAAATCAGATTTGTATGGGAAATCAAATTTTGCTTCAAAATGTTTAAGATTTACGTTTAAACCATACCATTCATTAAATTTATCGACAAATATTTTTTGATATTTTATTGCATTAGCAAACTGTTCGATAGTGTAAATATTTATTTTTTTATCTTTTGTATAGCCAATTTTTTTCAAAAAATAGCATATGCCCAATACATTGCCACCTGTTCCTGTTCCAATGTCAAGAATATTAATTTCCTGCTTATTGTCAAAAATATTAGCAATAACCTTATTTGAATATAAATCATAGAAAATTAGAAAACTCTCGCATAAACTTCTTGGAAAATATGTTCCCAAGTAGATTTTGTAAAATTCATCGGTATCAATCGCTATATCTACATTCCCGCCTTTTGAGTAAATTCCATTTAATTCGTTAAAAATTAAATCATCAATTTCTTGTGGTATTTTTATTGCCATTGTAATTTGGTTTTAATTGCTACTAACGT
>DYNA01000131.1 GCA_020721325.1 Paludibacter propionicigenes | reverse complement strand
ATAAATCGTTTTTTAAAAATTTCACCAAAACTGAGGAGTTTTCTTTCTGGCACTAGATAGTATCTTATTTGAAAAAAAATTCTCCTTTATATTTTTTTACTTCAAATTCAGTGAAAGTAGGATTTTTTGAAACCCACTGATTTACTTATTTTTACAACAAAGCAGCTCAATCAATTTGTAGCAAAATATAAAAAAACTCTTCGTTTTCTGTTCAATCTCAAACTAAAATAGTTGGATTATTTTACGTTATTTTTTAATAAATTTTAAAAGAATGCTTTTTATTTAATAAAAATTACTATTTTTGAAAAATTCATTATTAAGTAAACTTTACAAAGTATATTCTACAAAAAAGAATATAAACAGCTATAAATCAATATGAAGAAAAAAATAAAATATTCACTTTCTTTTACATTGGTTAGTATATTTTTTTTAATATACATCATTTTTGCTTTTTTATATTTTAATCAAAAAAAAGCATTTCAATCTACCTTAATAATTAACAATCAGTTAATCAATGTTTTAAATCAGAGCATATTTATTTCCGTAGAATTAAAAAATGATTTGGAAAATTTGAATTTACTCAAAATTATCTATTCTCAAACACAAAGCGAAGATATAAAATACAACCTTCGCCAACAAATTTCTACTTTAGAGCAATCGGTAAAACAAAATATTTACAAATTAAATGTTCTCAAAATAGATAATAATTTAGTAGTTTACAGAGATGAATTTAATGAAAAATATAAAATTTTAATTAAAACACAAAAGAATTTTATTTATTTTCAATCACAAAACGAATTTGTAGAAAAAACCTTACAAAATTACAATGCTTTATCGGCTACAAAAGATGCATTAACTTCTCTTACAGAGTATTCTACCTTAAATATAGAATCTCTGAATAAAAAAAATGCCGCATTAATTTTGAAAAAGCAAAATGCCAATTATATTTTAATCATTATCCTTTTGCTTTTATTGGTAGTTACTGTTTTTCAAGTCAATAGAAGAATTTATCGCCCGTTGCGTTTTATTAATTATAACCTCAGAAAATTGGTTCAAGGTGCAGAGCTTAAATACAAATTAAATGAAACAGACGATGAAATAGGACAAATTGCTCTTTTAGTAAATCAACTTACCGATTATCAAGACGATATAATAAAAGTATTAGCCGAACTTTCGCGCAATGTGTACGATTTTGAATTTCAACCAAAATCAAGCAGCGATATTGTTTTTAAACAAATTCAGCGACTTCGCAGCAATATGATTTTGCTTAGCCACGAACTTGATGTTAAAAAAGATTCCGAAAGCGAGCGCGATTGGGGCAATATGGGATTGGCTCAATTCAGTAACATCTTGAGAATGAACAACAACAATTTGGAGGCATTGTACGAAATTATTTTACAAGAACTTATTCGCTACATTGGAGCTATTCAAGGTTCTATTTTTTCAGTGGAAACTGACGCAAACAACGAAAAATATTTGTTGATGCAAAGTTTTTACGCTTACAACGTAAAAAAATTAGCTTCCAAAAAAATATTATTCAACGAAGGATTGGTCGGAAGATGTGCCATAGAACAGAAAATGATTTATATAACCGATGTTCCTAACACACATTTAGAAGTCAATTCGGGCTTGGGCGAGTCGGTTCCGGTTAGTTTATTGTTATTTCCATTAGTTCATAATGGAAATATCTATGGAATTATAGAACTTGCTTTTTTCAAAGAATTGCAACTCTTTGAGCGCGAATTTGCCGAAAAATTAGGCGATACCATAGCATCGTCTATTTTTAACGTAAAAATAAATACAAATACCGCAAAACTTCTTGAACAAGCTCAAATGCACGCCAAAAAAATGGCTTTGCAAGAGAAAATAATGCGCCGACAACTCGAAGAACTCAAAGAAACTCAAAAAGAAGCCAATAGAAAAGAAGAAGCTTCAATGGGATTTGTAGCTGCTGTAAATCACACAGTTATAAGAGCCGACTACGATTTGGAAGGAAAATTGCTTTATGCCAATTCTAAATTTTACGAAGTTATGGAATACTCCTCGCGCGAGTCTGAGGGCAAGCATTATTCTACTTTTTTAGAACCCGAAGACAGAGAAGCTTTTGTGGAAGAATGGAAACGGATTTCGCAAGGCGGAAAGCATTTTGAAAGCGACGTAAAATACCGCACTAAAAGCGGACACGTGTATCTATTTGTAACCTACACCATTGTGCGCGATGCCTATGCCAATTTAGACAAAGTTTTGTTCTTGGCTATCGACACCAGCGACCGAATTTCTAAAGAAATGGAAATGAGTAGAGTAATCTCTGCCTTCGAAAAAACAAGCATTAAAGCCGAATTTGCTCTCGATGGCACATTGCATTCTTATACCGATAAATTTTTAGAAACCATACAATTAACTCCCGAAGAACTCAAAGGAAAAAATATCCCTATTCTATTAAAAAAAGAAAGCATTATAGACATCGAAATTATTTGGCAAAATGCCAAAAGTGGTATCGAATACAACAATATTCTTACTTTTTACGGAAAATCGGGTAAAATTACTCATTCCAGAGTTTCTATTTTCCCTATCGAAGATAGAAATGGTAACTTCCTGAAAATTATTTTATTAGCTTGTGCTTTTAATATTTCTGATGAAAAAGTTTTCTCTATGGATATTTAAAATAAACAAGTTTTTTTGATGTAATTTTTATTGAAATTTTTTATGTGTTTTTTAATCTTTTGGTAGAGGTAAATTTAGGGTAACTTTTTACAAAATAACTTTATTTGTTATTTTTAGAATTTGGGTTACGAGTAATTTACGCTATCAAATTTTTTCTGATTTTTTTATATTCAATTTGAAAAATAAAAGCTTATGAAACTAAATTTGAAAGCCAAAATTTTGATACTGATTTTAACAACCTCTGTTCTAATTTTCATTATTACAATAGGTTATGTTAGTATCACTTTTAAAAACAAAGCATTAAAAGATGCTATGAAATTGGCAGACTCCTATGCAAGTGAAAATGCAAATCTGGTGGCTTCATTTTTTAATACAGATATCGGTTTGTCGCGAGCAATGGCTGGTACTTTTGTCGATTTAGATAAAATTCCACAAGACCAGAGATTGCCTATTTACGACAATATGCTCAAAAATATTTTTGCTATGACCGATTATCTGGCTGTTTGGTCATCTTGGGAATTGAGCAATTGGGATACTACGTACACCAAAAACTACGGCAGACTTTCGGCTGAAGCTTTTAATAATTTTGGTAAAATTGACGTCTCGCATCGATACAGAAACATGGAAGGAGACGACACTCAAAGCTCGTATTATGCCCAAAAAACCAGACCTTTAGAACACATCATCGACCCCTACAATTATTCTTATTCAGGTAATAAAAACGATGAAATTTTAGTGGCTTCCGTTTCATCGCCCATCGTTAAAAATGGTAAATTTATCGGTTTAACCGGCGTTGATATTAGCATGGAAACTTTCCAAAATTTAACCAACGAAATTAAACCTTTTGAAGAAAGTTATGCCGTTTTTGTTACCTATTCGGGTAAATTTGTTGCACACCCCAATAAAAAATTCATTAACAAAACCTTAGAACAAATTGATTTTAAAGCTACAATTGAAAACAATGTATTAGAAAGAATACAAAAAGGAGAAGCTTTTTCGTTTATTCGCCAAGAAGAAGACGGACAAGAAAGCTATGTTTCTTTTGCTCCCGTTAAAGTGGGTAAAAGCGATAAACCTTGGGCTATCGGAATCATTGTTCCATTGAAAGTTATTTCGGCTGAAGCCAATAAAAATTTAATCAATTCGGTCTATTTCAGTTTAATAGGTTTGGTTATTTTAACCATAATCACTTTTTTTATTTCGCAATACATTTCAAAACCTTTAATAAAAATAACCAATATTTTGCGCTCGTTGGCAAAAGGAGAAATTGATGAGCATCAACGAATGAAAGTGAGCGCGACAGACGAAATTGGCGATATTCGCAAATCGGTTAATACCCTCATTGATGGGCTTTTATCAACTGCCGAATTTGCCAAAAACATTGGCAAAGGTAATTTAGATGCCGAATTTACACTTTTGAGCAAAAACGATGTGTTGGGAAAATCGCTTCTCGAAATGCGCAAAAGCCTTAGACAAGCTCGAGACGAAGAGCAAGAGCGCAAACGTTTAGACGAGCAAGTTTCGTGGGCAACTGCCGGAATGGCTAAATTTGGTGCTATTCTGCGTACCGAAAGTGAAAACTTGGAAGACTTATCGTTTAAAATAATAAGTAATTTGGTAAATTATTTGGGTGCTATTCAAGGAGGAATTTTTATTCTCAACAACGAAGAATTTAACAATATTCACTACAAAATGACAGCTTCTTATGCTTACAATCGCAAACGCTTTGCCGATAAAATCATTGGCGAACGCGAGGGATTGGTAGGAAGATGCGGTTTTGAAAAACAATCCATTTATTTGGAAGAAATTCCCAACGAACACGTAAAAATAACTTCCGGCTTGGGCGATTCCAACCCAAGAAGCTTATTGTTAGTGCCTTTGTTGCTCAATGACGAAATTTTTGGAGTTATAGAAATCGCTTCGTTTACTAAATTTGAAAAATATAAAATCGATTTTACCGAAAAAATTGGTGAAATTATAGCTTCTACCATTTCCAATGTGCGAACCAATTTAAAAACAGCAAGTTTGCTCAAGCAATCGCAAGAACAAGCCGAAGAAATGGCTTCGCAAGAAGAAGAACTTAGGCAAAATATGGAAGAACTCCAAGCCACACAAGAAGAAATGGAGCGCAAAAGCAAAGAGCAAGAGCGTAGATTAGAGCGTTTAAATATGGAATACGATGCCAAATTGAAAGAATTGAACGAAGCTTCGCTCAATTCAAAAGTTATTTTAGATGCGTTAGAAAAAACAACTTATTTGGTGGAATACGATTTTAAAGGCAATATTATTTATGCCAACGAATATGTTGCAAATCTCTTCGGCACAAGCGTTGATGCCATTGTTGGCACAAAACACAACGACAGCATGAGTTCCGAAACCCTTAAAACGCCTGCCGAATATGCACAATTTTGGTACGATTTAAAATCGGGAGAAACCATTACTGAAGAAAATTTGTATTACGTAAACGATAAAAAAATCTGGTTATCAGAAACTTATGTTCCTTTTTTTACAGAAGACGGTAAACCTTTCAAAGTTTTAAAAGTAGCCCATAATGTTACGAAAGACAAAGAAGCAGAATACGAATTTTTGAAAGAAAAAAAGGTTCAAAATGAAAAACTGCAAGAAGTTTTGTTGCATGCTCAACAAAAAGAAAGCGAATTGATGCAAAAAATTCAAGAATTAAATGATAAACTTAAAAAATTTGAAGAATAGAATTTTTTTTAAATGAATATAACAAAACCAACTTTTATTGTAAACAAGCAAAAGTGTTTACAAAATATTGAAAAAATACATGTTAAAACCTTAAACAGTGCAATTGATTTTCGTCCGCATTTTAAAACGCATCAGTCGCACGAAATAGGAGAGTGGTTTAAAAATTTTTCGGTAAATAAAATAACTGTGTCTTCCGTTGATATGGCTTTTTATTTCATTGAAAAACAATGGAATGACATTACCATAGCTTTCCCATTCAATATTTTGGAATTGGAAAGAACAAATACAATTGATGAGGCTATTGACATAAATTTACTTGTCGAATCGCTCGAAACCATTCAATTTATCGAAAAAAATGCACTCCGAAAATATGGAATCTTTATTGAATTGGATATAAATTATGCCCGAAGCGGAGTAGAAGTAGAAAATACCAAATCAATTTATCGCCACATTCGAATAATTGAAGATTCTGAAAAACTTTCTTTTAAAGGTTTCTTAATTCATGCCGGAAATACTTATTTAGCGCAATCCGCTCAGGAAGTGCTTGGTATTCATACATATAATTTGTCGAAGATAAAGCAATTGCGCTCAATTTTTTTGCCCAAATTTCCACAACTGCTTGTTTCTTATGGCGATACGCCAACAGCTTCTTTGGCAAATGATTTTGAAGGCATAAACGAGTTGCGACCCGGTAATTTTATTTTCTACGACCTCATGCAACGCCAAATTGGTTCGTGCCAAAATACTGAAATTGCTGCTTATTTGGCGGCACCCGTTGTACGAATAAAACCCGAAAAAAATGAATTTGTAATGCACGCCGGAGCGGTTCATTTGTCAAAAGAATTTCTTTTTGACGCAAACGGACAAAAAAATTATGGCGAAGTTTTCTTTTTTCATCAAAATTATACTGAAATTGATTACAGCCATTCGGCAGAAATTTACTCGCTTTCGCAAGAACACGCTTTGGCGAAAGCCCCAAAAGCGTTCATCGAAAAAATAAAAATAGGTGATGTTTTGGCTATTTTGCCTATACATTCTTGTCTTACAGCCAATTTGATGAAAAATAATACTCTAATTGTTTAATTTTCTTTTTTTTAATGCTTAATTTGAATGAATAAAATAAATCTTTTTGTAATTTTTTTTACCTTATTTTTTTTAAGTTCGTGTTTACAAACCAAAATACTTACAGGCGAAATCATAGATGAAAAATGTTTAGATTGCTTTGCAGAAAATACTCTCGAAGCAGATTCTTCTCTTACAAATTGCGAAGCTTCAGCTTCTTTGTATCTCGATGGCAAAATTTATATAGCCAGCGATAAATCCATTCCAAATCATTCGGCTATCATTTCGTATCAATTTTCAGATTCTTTATTGAAAAATACTTTGGCATTTTACAACAATGCCGAAATGAAAAGTGCCATTAAATACGAAGATTTTTCTGTTTTGCCCGACCAAAGAACCATACTTTTATCTACGGGGTTTGATAGAATAAAAAAAGATACAAACTCTTGGGACAGATACAATTGCGTTTTGTATTGGAACAAAGACACACCTGAAAAAGTTCAAATTTTAGCCAAAATTGACAATCAAGGCGTAGTGAGTTCGGCACGCTTACGTCCTTATTTTCAGAAGGTTTTCGTTGATAAAAACTTCCCCGAAGGAATGCCTTATTTTAAAATGGAAGGTATTTGCACGCTTCCCAACCAAAAACTTCTGTTTGGCGTTCGCGAAAAAGGAGCTGCTTATACCGACTTTGAATATGTAATTGAAATCATTACAGTGAGTTACTTTATAAAAGACGGCGAAATTGTTTTGAAAAACGATTTTGAATTATTTTATCGTTTCGATAAAAAAAATCTTCCGTTTTCTGAAAATCCGGCTCTTTCGAGTTTGGAATATGATGCCCAAAATAAGCGATTGTATGTTTTAACTTCTTTTGAAACAGACGATTCTGAAAAAGGAGTTGGTGGATATTTGTGGTATATTTCGTTAAACGATTTTTTGAAAAAAAAACCTTTAAAATTACTTAACGACAAGCAAGGAAATCCCATAAAATTTACTCACAAAGCCGAAGGAATAGCCATTATCGACAACCAAACTCTTATGATTCTTCACGACGACGACAGACGTAAAACTTCTATCAATCAGGATAATACAAAGATTAGAAAACCCCATCAGGCGGTTTACACGATAGTAAAAATTAAATAAACAAAATTTCGTAAATCATCGTATTAATTTGCTATTATTCAAATTTTTGAAAGTAAATGTGTGGGTATTTTTCAAGCAATTGATACGATGACTTACTGATTTAAAGTAAATTATTTCCTTAAATCCGAAAGTTGAAGGTTAATTAATAGAGAGTCATCGTATCAATTATTAGCTGAATGTAAAAAAAAGTAATAATTAATAAGCTATTTATCAACAGATTGATACGATGACTTCCGGTTTTAAATTATCATTTTTTTTGCATTTCTGCAAAATATTTATAAAAATAAGGAATGGTTTCTATTCCTTTGAAAAAATTAAAAAGAGGAAAATTTTCGTTGGGCGAATGGATTGCATCAGATTCTAAGCCAAAACCCATTAAAACGGATTTTACACCCAAAACACGTTCAAAAGTAGTAATAATTGGAATACTTCCGCCACTGCGCGTGGGAATGGGCATTTTGCCAAATGTCTGTGTATAAGCTTTTTCGGCTGCCAAATAAGCGATGCTGTCGGTGGGTGAACTGTAGGCATCTCCTCCGTGCAAATATTCTACTTTTATTTTCACACTTTTGGGAGCGTGCTTTTGAAAGTGAGCTTCAAAGAGTTGAGCTATTTTTTCAGGTTTTTGATGTGGAACCAAACGCATCGAAATTTTGGCGTAAGCCTTTGAGGGTAAAACCGTTTTAGTACCTTCTTGAATGTATCCCGACCACATTCCGTTTACATCGAGCGTGGGACGAATGCCGGTGCGCTCAAGCGTTGTGTAGCCGTCTTCGCCTTTAACTTGCTCTATATCAAGAGCTTTTTTATATACTTCGAGGTCAAAAGGTGCAGCGTTGATTTTTTTTCGCTCATTTGCGGTTAAAATTTCAACATCATCGTAAAAGCCATCAATGGTTATTTGACCTTTTTCGTTGATTAAATCGCCTATCATTTTAGCTAAAACATTTGCCGGATTTGCCACTGCACCACCAAAAATACCGGAATGTAAATCGCGGTTGGGTCCGGTTACTTCTACTTGCATGTACGCTAAACCGCGCAACCCAACTGTAATTGATGGAATATCTTGAGCTATCATTCCGGTATCGGAAACTAAAATAATATCTGATTTAAGCATTTCTTTGTTTTCGATGCAAAAAGCTTCTAAACTCGAAGAACCTACTTCTTCTTCGCCCTCAATCATAAATTTTACATTGCAAGGCAATTGGTTGGTTTTTACCAAATATTCAAAGGCTTTGGCGTGCATAAAAGCCTGTCCTTTGTCGTCGTCGGCACCGCGAGCGTAGATTTTTTCATCTCTAATTTCGGGTTCAAAAGGTTTTGAATGCCACAATTCAAAAGGCTCGGCGGGCATAACGTCATAATGTCCGTACACCAAAACGGTCGGCAATTGGTGGGAGATGATTTTTTCTGCAAAAACGACCGGATTGCCTTTCGTGGGCATTACACTTGCCGAGTCGGCACCGGCTTCTAAAAGCAGTTGTTTCCAATAGTTTGCGGCACTTTCCATGTCGGCTTTGTGTTCAATTTTTGCACTCACCGAGGGTATTCGTATCAAACCAAACAATTCATTCAAAAACCGTTCTTTATGAGTTTCTATGTACGTTTTGATTTCCATAATTGTAAATTTTTGTTGTTAATAAAAAAATGGTCTTTTACAAAAGTAATATTTTTTTTAATAAAAAACTTAAA
Organism: Paludibacter propionicigenes; assembly: GCA_020721325.1. Taxonomy (GTDB): domain Bacteria; phylum Bacteroidota; class Bacteroidia; order Bacteroidales; family JAIFNL01; genus JAIFNL01. The sequence continues at coordinate 2,669 of DYNA01000131.1, read as the reverse complement.
TTTTCGAGTCAAATTTCAATGAATGAATTGTCATTGTATCAATTGTTTGCAAAATTCGATTCATTTGTTTTACAATAAGCTATTAATTAATAGATTGATAAGACGACTTTTTTAATAATTGCTTCAAATAATTATTTTTATTTTTTTTTGTAAAAAAATTTTATAACTTAAAAAAAATAAATTATCTTTGTATAATGAATTGTTTTTTTTCTTTAAATTAGCAAGTCATTGTTTCAATTTGTTATTAAATAGCTTATTGATAAATAAATGATAATGATTTTTTAATCGATTGACACAATGATTTTTAGTTCGTTTAAAATAGGCATAAAGTTTTAAAGAAAAAAAAAAAACAAACCTTTTAGTGATAATAAAATATAAAAAACTCATATTGAACTCTATAAATATCAATAAAAATAATTAATAAAGTATAATAAAAAAGATTTTATAATATACAAAAACTTACAATACAATGACTTTAAGAGAATTAGAACCCAAATTGCTATGGGAATTTTTCGATGATATAACAAAAATCCCTCGTCCATCGAAAAAAGAAGAAAAAATAATACAATATTTATTAGAATTTGCCAAAAAGTATGGTTTAAAAGCGCGGCGCGATGCCGTTGGCAATGTAATAATAAAAAAATCGGCAACAAAAGGCTATGAAAACAGAAAATCGGTTGTTTTACAAAGCCATACCGATATGGTTTGCGAAAAAAATCAAGATACAATACACAATTTTGAAACCGATGCTATTCAAACGTACATAGAAAACGGTTGGGTAAAAGCTAAAGGTACTACTTTGGGTGCCGACGATGGAATAGGAGTAGCTGCTCAATTGGCTGTTTTGGCTTCCAACGATATAGAGCATGGCGACATAGAATGTCTTTTTACCATGGACGAAGAAACGGGTATGACCGGTGCATTTAATTTGGAGGAAAACTTTTTCGATTCCACCATTTTATTAAATCTGGATTCGGAAGACGAAGGCGAACTGTACATTGGTTGCGCCGGAGGTCGCGACACGGTAGCTACATTTACCTACGAAGAAGAAAAACTTAAAAAAGGCGAAGCGTTTCGGGTTTATGTAAAAGGATTGAAAGGAGGACATTCGGGCGATGAAATCAATAAAGGATACGGAAATTCGATTAAAATTTTAAACCGATTTCTCTACGAATTGCACAATAAAACGGAGTACAAATTGGTAAATCTCGATGGCGGAAATCTTCGCAATGCCATACCGCGTGAGGCTTTTGCCGATATAGTTGTTTCTGCTAAAAAGAAAGAATTTTTAGAAAATTTAGTGCAAGCTTTTGCTCAAATCATTCAAAGCGAAATGGCTGAAAAAGCACCCGATTTTAAAATGTATGTAGAAGAAATAAAATTGCCCAAAAATGCAATAGACAAGGAAACGGCGCGAAAGCTTATTCTTTCGCTTTATGCCTGCCCGCATGGAGAAATTAAATACAGCGACACCATTGACGGTTTGGTTGAAACGTCCACAAATTTAGCTTCTGTAAAAATGGGCGAAAAAAATACCATTGTAGTTACTACCAGCCAGAGAAGTTCAGTAGAATCGGCTAAAACCGATATTGTCAATCGGATACATTCCATTTTTCATTTAGCCGGAGCCAAAGTGAAATCCAACGCCGGCTATCCGGGTTGGATGCCAAATAAAAATTCCGAAATCTTGCACATTTCAGAACAGAGTTATCAGCAAATATTCTCGAAACTTCCCAAAGTAAAAGCCATACATGCCGGATTGGAATGCGGTTTGTTTTTAGAAAAATATCCGTATTTGGATATGGTTTCATTTGGTCCCACCATCAAAGGGGCGCATTCGCCCGATGAAAGGCTTGATATTAAAACGGTTCAGATGTTTTGGGATTGGCTTTTGGATATTTTGAAAAAAATACCACAAAAAAAATAAATTGGTTTTATTTATTAAAAAAACTTACCGAAATTATTTTTTCAGTAAGTTTTTTTTATAAAAAAAATAAAATTTGTATTCTGTCCTTTTGTGGTTTTTTATTTTTTACTATTTTAGTTTTTACACTTTCTATTGGGAGCATTGCAAAAATGTTTATATTTTAAGCTTTTGTTTTTATGTAGTGTTTGAAAGAAAACTTTCAACTATCAATAAATTAATTATTTATGTTTGTTTTACTGAATGAATTACTCTGTGGCTCTCTGTGCCTTCTCCGTGAAACTCTGTGTTATAATTTTTTTCATTACACAGAGAACCACAGAGAAGGCACAGAGTTTCACAGAGTTTTTTCAAAACATTCAAATCAAAATATTGACATATTAAATTGAAATAAAGTAATTTACAAGTTTTCTTTCTAACACTATGTAAGTGCTTTGTAATTTGAACTTTGCCAAAGGTTTAAACTGTTTGTTTATTTTGCGCGAAAAATAAATTTTACTTTTCCAGCTTGTTTTATTCATTTTAAAATAAGGGAATAAGGTTTTGGGGCAAGCAATGAGGTAAAAATATTATTTTTTTACTCAATGCTTAATTGCTAAAGCCGAAAATAATTGGGTATATAGCGTTCCTATTTCATTTGTAAAATTTGTTGACCACTAATTCACTAATTATAAACGAATTAATTCGTCATAAATTCGTGAATTAGTGGTCAAAAAAATTCGTGCATTCGCAGCAAACAAAAAAT
>DYNA01000130.1:2079-11946 GCA_020721325.1 Paludibacter propionicigenes | reverse complement strand
ATTTAACATATTTATGTATATAGATTGGTGTATTGTATATACCCCAGATAAAATTTTTACGAAAAGTTTTACTTTTTTCTTAAAAAAAACAAATTTAAGGATAAATTTATTATTATTTGTTTTTTAGAGCATAAAAAAATCTTTGCTTTCAATTTTGTTCAATTTATTTTTGTTTTTCCTTTTTTCAATTCTTAAAATTATTATTTTTTAAATAGAATTTACTTTTTTTTACTTTAACTATTAATTATTTAAGAATAAATTGTTTAAGAATATTTATTTAAAAAAAAGTTTGTATTTTTATTTTAAAAAAAACTCTAAAAAAATAGTTAAAGTATTAGTTTGAATTATTTTTTTATATAAAATTAAATCTTCTTTTAAAAAAAAAGTTCTTTTTTTTAATTGAATATTTTTTTATTTTCGATAGAAAATGTAACTTGCGTTTTTATACAAATATTTTAGAAACATTTTTGAATAAAGTGCAAATGAAAATAGCCATTATTGGAGGGGGAAATTTAGGAAGTTCAATAGCCAAAGGCTTGGTAAACAGTGGTTTCTTAGCTCAAAATCTTTTAGTAACACGCCGAAGAGCCGATTTATTGCAATCGCTATCCGAGTTGGGCATTCAAACCGGAAGCGACAATGCTCTTGCCGTTTTGCAAGCTCAGATAGTTATTGTGGCGGTTAAGCCCTATAAAACCAAAGATATTTTTAAAGAATTGAGAGAATATCTTACTGAAAACCAGATAATTGTTTCGGTGATTAGTGGAATAAGTATTGAACAAATTTTGAAGTATTTGAAAAAAGATTTGACCGTTTATCGGGTTGTTCCAAATACTGCCATAGCTATCAAAGAATCAATGACTTGCGTGGCTTCTTACAATGCAACTCCTGAACAAGACCAGCAGATTAAACAAATTTTTGATGTTTTGGGGCAAACCCTTTTTATGAGCGAAGAGCTGATGGACGCTTCTACTGTGTTGGCTGCCTGCGGAATAGCTTATGTGATGCGGTTTGTTCGTGCTATGGTGCAAGGTGGAATAGAAATAGGCTTTAGCTCGCAAATGGCAAGCCTTATAGCCAATCAAACCGTGAAAGGTGCTGCCGAGTTGCTCATTAAAAACGGTTTACACCCCGAACAAGAAATTGATAAAGTTACAACGCCAAAAGGATACACCATTGCTGGACTTAATGAAATGGAACACAATGGATTCAGCTCTTCTTTGATTAAAGGAATTTTAACTTCTTTCAATAAAATTGAATTGAATACAAAATAGTTGTTAAATTGTTATATTTTTTTTATAAAAAAATATAAATTCATAATTCATAATTCATAATTTATAATTCATAATTCATAATTCATAATTCATAATTCATAATTCATAACAAAAATGTCCAGAAAGCAAAAAGAAATCTACTGTTTGAATACGCAAGTAGCAAAATCTTATCCATTGGGGATAAGCTTGCTCGATATTATTAAAGACCAGAACATTGAGTTGAAATATCCCATTATAGGTGCGCGTGTAAATAACGAAATTGAGGAATTAAATTATGAAATTTTTAAACCCAAAATTGTTGAATTTTTTGATATAACCAACACAGACGGAATGCGAATGTACAAGCGGAGTTTGTCGTTTGTGCTAATGAAAGCGGTCAAAGACCTTTACCCGACTTCGAGTTTGCGCATTCAACACTCTATTTCTAAAGGGTTTTATTGCGAAATTGATAATTTGCCCGTTGATTTTAACCTTCAAGTAGTCTCGGACATTGAAACCCGAATGAGGCAGATTATCGAACTCAACATGCCTTTTGTAAATAAAGAATTGCCTGTTCCCGAAGTTTTGGATTTGTTTAGAGAAAATCGTTTTTTTGAAAAAGAAAAACTTTTCCAGCATTGTCCTACGCTTTATACTTCAGTTTATTTTCTTGATAATCAAGTAGATTATTTTTACGGATATTTAGTGCCTTCTACGGGTTATTTAAAAGTTTTCGATTTGGTAAAATATTACGATGGCATGCTTTTGCGTTTGCCGCAAAGACAAAAACCGGAGTTGTTGCAGCCCATTAGCGAAGAGAGAAAACTTTTTGATATTTTTCAGGAATACAAGAGCTGGTGCAAAATTATTAAGGTAGAAAACATTGGCGCAATGAACGAAATAGTTGTGAACGGACAAGAAGGCGAATTGATTAAAATAGCCGAAGCCTTGCACGAGAAAAAAGTTGCTCAAATAGCCGATATGATTAAGGGCGCGCCCGAACCTAAGCGCATGATTTTAATTGCCGGACCCTCATCGTCGGGAAAAACAACTTTTGCCAAAAGACTTGCCGTGCAATTGATGGTAGGCGGGCTGAAACCAATTCAAATTTCGCTCGATAATTATTTTGTAAACCGCGTAGATACTCCAAAAGATGAAAATGGAGAATACGATTTTGAATCCATTAATGCCTTGGATATTGATTTGTTTACACAAAATTTCATTGACCTTATCGATGGCAAAGAAGTTGATTTACCAACCTTTTCTTTTGAAAAAGGGGAACGTATTTACAATGGTAAAAAGCTCAAAATCACAGACGAACATGTAATTATAGTGGAAGGCATTCATGCTTTAAACCCTAAGCTTTCGCAAAAAATTGATAAAAAATACAAATTTAAAATCTACATCTCGGCACTTACTCAATTGGGAATCGATTCGCACAATCGCATTCCTACAACCGACAATCGGCTTTTGCGCCGCATGATACGCGATGCGCAATACAGAGGTTATTCGGCGATTGATACCATTAAACGCTGGGAAAGTGTAAGGCGAGGCGAGGACAAATATATTTTTCCTTTTCAAGAAGAAGCCAATATTATTTTTAACTCGGCTCTGATTTATGAATTGGGCGTGTTGAAACCTTATGCCGAAAAACTTTTGAAACAAATACCGGAAAAAGCGCTTGAATTTTCTGAAGCTCAAAGGTTATTGAAATTTTTATCTTATTTCAAATCCATTGTAAAAAAAGCCAATGAAATTCCGCCTACTTCTATTTTGCGCGAATTTTTGACCGGAAGTGCTTTTAGTTATAAATAAATCGTTCAATCGGGTTTGTTTATTTTACAAAAAAAATAAAAAGATAAATACCTTTATTTTTTTGAAAAAAAAATAAAGAAATAAAGGAAGGAAAAGCTTTTTATTTAAAATTACTAAGCGAATAAGAAATTGAAAATCAATCGTATTTGCTTAGTAATTTTTTTACTCAAATTAAAATAAAGCCTTATTTTTTTTAATGTAAGTTCAAGAATTATGAAAGAAAAATAAAATTCTTTTTCCTACAAAATATGCAAAATTCTAAAAATAAATCAATTACATAAAAATAAAAACTCAAATTACAACCGTTTGAAGCATAATTTTCAAATTTAAAAAGATTTTAATGCCAAAAGGTTTGCCAATTCGGCTACGTGTTGATTATCAATTTTTTGCATACAATTGAAATGCTTTTTAGGGCATTTTTTTAAACCTATTTTGGAACAAGGTCGGCATTTTAAATCTTTCACTTCTATAATAATTGAACTGTTGTCGGGCATGTAAGGATACATTCCGAATTGAGGCACAGTGTTGCCCCAAATGGAAATGATGCGTTTTTTAAAGGCTGCAGCAATGTGCATCAAACCGGTATCGCCCGTTATAACAAGTTTTGCTTGGCGCACCAGGGAGGCTGATTCGTTGAGCGAATATTTTCCACAAGCGTTGAATACCGAAATATTTTTTACCGAACCTTTTATTATTTCCCCATTTTCAAAATCTTCTTTTCCTCCCAATAAAATAACTGATGTTTCTAATTGATTGCAAATAGAAACGATTTTTTCGACAGGTATTTTTTTTGTAAAATGCTGTGCACCAATTGCAAAAGCTATGTAACCGAAAGCCATGTTTTGAGGCAAACTCAATAAATTGACTTCGTCGTTTACAGAAATGAAATAATCCAAACCCTTTTGGTCATTGTGAACATCAAAGATTTTTACGCTTTCTAAATATCTTTCTACTATGTGTTTATCGGGTAATTTATTGATTTTGAATTGAACAAGCAGCCATTTTTCCCAATTGAACTTTTCAAATGTAAATGCGTAAATTCCCAATTTATTTTTCAGAAAATGAGTGCGTAAGTTTTTGTGCAAATCGATTACATAATCGAAAAACTCATCGCGTAAACTTTCTATAAATTCTTTACTTTTAGGTTGATACAAATGAATTTTGGTTAAATAAGGATTGTTTTCTAAAATAATAGAGTATTGTGGTTTTGTTAAAAAATGTACTTCGGCTCCTTCTACTTGCTGTTTTAATGCCCTTATGACCGGAGTTGTTAAAACAATATCGCCTATCGAACTCAGGCGAACAATCAAAAATTTTACCATTTTTTTTATGGTTATGGTTTTATTGTTAAATTGTTAAATTGTTAAATTGTTAAATTGTTAAATTGTTAAATTGTTAAATTGTTATTTTTTTTAAAGAAATAAAAAATTCATAATTCATAATTTATACTGCAAACGGTTTAATTATTTAACTTTTCCAAAGTTCTAAAACTTTGGAAAAGTTGAAGTTACGTTATAATAAATATCAAAATTTATCCCATTTTTAGTATATAATTCATAATTCATAATTCATAATTCATAATTCATAACTCCTAATCAACTTCCAGCCCAGCTGTCGCGGTCGAGGCTTCGGTATTGAATGGCTTCGGCAAGATGTTCAACCCGAATGTCGGGGCTTTCAGACAAATCGGCAATGGTGCGCGAAACTTTCAAAATCCGGTCGTAAGCCCGTGCCGAAAGTCCCAATCTGTCCATTGCATTTTTGAGCAAACTCATTCCTTCAGGGCTGAGTTTGCAATGCTCTCTTATCTGTTTACTGTTCATTTGCGCGTTGTTGTGAACTCCTTGATGTTCTTTAAAACGCTCGGTTTGAATGTTTCGAGCTTTAATAACGCGTTCGCGAATTTTTTCGCTGCTTTCGGAAAGTTTCTTTTCCGAAAGTTCTTTGAACGGAACCGGAATTACTTCGATATGAATATCAATCCTATCGAGCAACGGACCAGAGATTTTGTTCAAATACCGTTGCACAACGCCCGCCCCGCAAACGCATTCTTTTTCGGGGTGATTGTAATAACCGCATGGACACGGATTCATGGCGGCTACCAACATAAAATTTGCCGGATATTCTACCGAAAATTTTGCACGTGAAATGGTTATTTGATTGTCTTCGAGCGGTTGCCGCATTACTTCAAGTACGGTGCGCTTAAATTCCGGTAATTCGTCTAAAAATAAAACGCCATTATGCGCCAATGAAATTTCGCCCGGTTGTGGATACTGTCCGCCGCCTACCAGAGCCACATCGCTTATGGTGTGATGCGGTGAGCGAAACGGACGATGCGTTATGAGCGATGTATTGTTGGATATTTTTCCGGCAACGGAATGAATTTTTGTGGTTTCGAGTGCTTCGTGCAAATTAAGTGGAGGTAAAATGCTTGCTAAACGCTTGGCAAGCATCGTTTTGCCCGAACCCGGCGCACCAATCATTATGATATTGTGTCCGCCGGCTGCCGCTACTTCGAGCGACCGCTTTACATTTTCTTGTCCTTTAACATCGGAAAAATCTATGTCGGTAAATTTTACACTTTCAAAAAATTGTTTGCGAGTGTCTATGGCTGTTGGTTGCAAATCGGAAGTACCATCAAAAAAATCAATCACTTCTTTAATGTTTTCTACACCAAAGACATTTAATTTATCCACAACCGCTGCCTCGTTGGCATTTTGCTTTGGCAAAATAAAACCCTCAAAACCCTCAGCGCGCGCTTGAATGGCTATGGGCAAAGCTCCACGAATGGGTTGCAAACTGCCATCGAGCGAAAGCTCGCCCATTATTATGTAACGGTCTATTATTGAAGAATCTATCTGTTCGTTGGCTGCCAAAATGCCGATTGCCAAAGTCAAATCGTAAGCCGAACCTTCTTTGCGAATATCGGCAGGTGCCATGTTGATAACTACTTTCTTGCCCGGCATACTGTAACCGTACTGACGAAGTGCCGATTCGATGCGTTGTTGGCTTTCCTTCACTGCATTATCGGGCAGCCCAACCATAAAAAAATTTACTCCCTGCGATACGCTTACTTCTACCGTTATTGTGGTGGCTTTTACGCCAAAAACAGCACTTCCATAAGTTTTAACTAACATTTTATGTATTTTACCTGTTTACTTTTTTTTCGGATAAAACCTTTTTTCTTATCCGTTTTCTTTTTTTTAAAATTCAAAAATAGATATTTATTTTATTTTGGTAAAAAATTTTTTTATAAAATATAAAAATTTGATACAATCGTTTTTATTTTGAACTGCAAACAATCACTTTACCAAAGTTTTATCTTTGTCAATGTTTTAATTTTTAAGTTGTTACAAAAAAAATAATTTATAATTTCTAAAACCTGTTTTCTTTTCCAAAAATAGTATTTTGAATACCTAAAGTAATAAAAAATTGATGCGTTTGGGTTGATGTATTTTTTATATATAAATCCGAAACTTGCACAATGCCAAGTGTTTGCCATTTGGGATTGAGTAAAACGGAAAATTTTATTTGATTGTAAAAAATTTGTATTTGCTCGCCTTGCGCTATCGTATTTCCGCGTTCATGCTCGAGCATACCGTACGAACGAAAAATATCCTGTCCCACCGAAAAATCATTGTTCGTATCGTAACCAACCAGCGTAAATACCGATTTAGTACTTAAAGTTATGCGTGGAGTGAAAGAATAACGCACCAAAGCCAACGCCTCGTAAAAATTAGCTCCGTATAAATGCGCTAACGATTGATAAAAATGTCCATAATTGGTTATAGGCAATTGGTGCGAATACGTGAAAGGGCGCACCGTATTTAGCTCGCCTTGCACAAAAAGTTTTTCTATTGCGAAAGGCGAAAAGGCTTTAAATCCGGCTTGTATGCCAAATTTGTTTGCCCAATAACCATCGTTTTTCTTAATTTCCGAAAAATCAAACTCGTCAAGTAATAACTGTGCGTAAAGATGTAAGTTTTTGAAAAGCAGTAATTTAGCCGAAATCCCCAACAGCGCATTATCGGGCGAACCCAAAGTATATTCCATTGGGCGAAAAAATAACATGGGATTGAGATAATTTACTTCAAGCCCGCGATGAGCCGTAGCATCGTTCGGATTGGAAAGTATTGCCTCAAAAAAGCCAAATTGAAATCGTTTGAGCAAACTCAAATGAACGTAGTGCATAAAGAGCCATTTGTGCTGTAAATCAAAGTTTTGCGCAAAACCATCGATGTGTTGGAGCGAGGCGACCATAAAATTGTATTGCACTTTTTTATGATGTGCATTGAACTTGAAAAAAGGGTACGAATTGGCATTTTCCGACAGAAAAAGCGAGCGATAGCCTTCGCCAATGAAATTTTTGCCATAGCCCAATTGCAAATTGATAAACTTTGAAGGCGAATACGACAAGCGACTCGAAAGCAAGCCATAAAATGCCAGATTATTTTCAAACGAAAGCATTTTTCCGTAATTTGGAACTATTTGATTTTGAATTAATTTGTCGTTTTCCGAAGAAATGAATTTTTCGCTGTTGAGCGAAAAATCAGTTTGCCAATTCCATTTTTTGTTAAAATCAAAACCCGCCGACAAACCGGCTTCGATGCGAAAAGCCGTTTCGCTCGGATTGAGTGCCTGCATGGGCAAGAGCGAGTAAATGGGGTTGAGCGTAAAACACAAATCATTTCTTTTTTTATCAATCAAATTTTCATTAAAAAATGTGTGAAAAATTTTCTTGTCGGAAACTTTAATTAATTGACTATCTACATTTTGAATGTTTATTTGCGAAAGCAAAATCGGTTTAAAATCGGTGTGTAAAAAAGAAGTATCGGAGTAAATATTTTTTTCGTAATAAAACGCATTTTCATGCGAAATCATTACCGTTCCCGATTGGGCTTGCGCCAAAAAATAAAAACTTGTAAAAACCGATAAAAGAAAAATATTTTTCATAAAAATAAAAAGATAAATTTGCTAAAACATTCAATTTGAATTGATTATGTGAAATTCCATAGTGCATTTGCTCTGCGTGTGCAAAGATATTAAAAAAAACGAATACAAACTTTATTTAAAGTGAAACTTTAACACAATTCAAAATTTTTTACCAAAAAATTTAAAAATTCCAGCCCCTCTCGTTTGTCTAAAATTTTAAATTTTTAAGAAAAATAAAAGGGTAGGGGATAGATAGGGGAGTGTTTGCCTTTTGATAAAAATGAGCATACAAATCATTGAAAACAAGGCAATTATGACCGTTCAAAAGCATAAAAAAACAGCAAATTTGCACAACCGAAAATAAAAAATTACCTTTGTAAAAAAACAAAACCATGAATTTGAAACTTTCATTAGCACCTTTGCAAGGCATTACCGATTTTTATTTTCGCAATGCTTTGGCAAAATATTTTGGCGGAATAGATGTAGCCTATACGCCTTATTTGCGTTTTCAAAAAGGCGAAATTAAAAAATCTTCACTTGCCGATATTTTGCCCGAAAACAATAAAATCCGGCTTGTTCCGCAGATTTTGAGCAATAAGCCCGATGAGATTTTGTATTTCGACAATTTGTTTCATTCGTTGGGTTATACCGAAATGAATTGGAATTTGGGCTGTCCGTATCCGATGGTGGCAAAACATCAATTAGGTTCGGGTTTGTTGGCTTTTCCGGCACTTATCGACGATATTTTACAGCAAGTAATTCCAAAAATGAAATTAAATTTTTCGGTAAAAATGCGTTCCGGCTACGAAACGCCCGAAGAGTTTGAAAAAGTGCTGGAGGTTTTAAACAAATATCCACTTACCGAAATTATTTTTCACCCGCGCTATGGCAAACAGCTTTACAAAGGAAAGGCAGATGTTTCGCTTTTGGCAAAAGCTCAAAGCATTTCAAATCAATCAATTGCATACAATGGCGACATTTCGAGCGTTGAATTTTTTAACAGCCTTCAAACGCAATTTCCAAATACTGAGCATTTTATGATTGGCAGGGCGTTGATAGCCAATCCGTTTTTGGCAGCCGAACTCAAAGGGCTTTCGCCTGTAGGCGATAAAATAGAAATTTTCCGGCATTTTCACAATGAATTGTTTTCTGTTTTTGAACAAAAACTTTCGGGCAGCGGACACATTTTAAGCAAAATGCTTGCCTTGTGGGAATATTTTTCTCTTTTCTTTGCCGACAGCCATAAAACATTGAAAATCATTAAAAAAGCTAATTCTGTACCCAAATACAAACAAGCCGCAAATTCTATTTTTCATGGTTAATGAATTTAGAACCAAAATATATTGCAAACGGCAACTTTGTCAAAGTTAAAAAACTTTGGCAAAGTTTTAATTACAAAGAACTTACCTATAAATAAAAACTCAAATTATAACCGTTTAAAGTATATACTAAATTGCTTAGAATTTTGGGAATTTGGTCTTTGGTTTCAGAGACGCCAAAGTTAAAAAAAAATGCGAAAGCCGTCAGACCGGACAAGCCGGTCAGACGGCAAGAACTACGGTCTGACCGGCTTGTCCGGTCTGACCGAGTCCAGCACTTAACTTTGGCGACATTGAAATCCAATACCTAATTCCTAAAACCCAAAACAATAGAGTATAACTTGAAAGCCCGCTTTTTTTTAGCGGGCTTTTTTTTGCTTTATACTTTTTAGATTAATTAATTTTATTTTACGATTTATTTTTAATTAATTTCTTTATTTAAAAGACTTTTTTAAAATAAAATTTGGCTTTAATTTTATAAAATAAGTAATAATATTTTTTATGAAAATATACTTTTTATATTAAAATATCTTTTATTTTGCGTTGAA
>DYNA01000130.1:0-1979 GCA_020721325.1 Paludibacter propionicigenes | reverse complement strand
TATTTTTTATGAAAATATACTTTTTATATTAAAATATCTTTTATTTTGCGTTGAAAAAATTAACTTTTTTTGAAAAAAAATCTAAATTTAACATAAATTAAGACTAAAATAACATGAATTTTTAGTTAAAAAAAATATTTTATATAAAATTTTAACATTTTATTTGCAAAATAAAAAATGAGTATAAAAAACGCGCAAATATCAGTAAAATAAAGTAATTCAGAGAGTTATGAAGTAGGCTTCCCCTACTCTATTTTATTAAAATATCACTTATTTTTAAAAAAAATATAAAAAAAGTTGAAAAAAATTTGGAAATTGTAAATTAGTATATTATATTTGCATCAAATAATAATTAATACTAACTTTTAAATTTTAAAGATTATGAAACGTAAAGTGAAAATCAAGTTGAGTTTTGCACCCGAAGTATCCATAGCAAGCCGTAGAGCTGAATTGTTTAAATGGGCAAAAGGAGTTTACCGAATTACGAACATCGTGGTTTTGGAAGAACAACACCTTGAAAGAATGAGTTACATAGTAATTCAGCAGCCATAGAAACAAGTGCTAACCGCTAAAAATAGAGAAACGATGAGAACTCTAAAAAATAGCCTTACTCTCCAAAAGGATTGAGTGAGGCTAATTTTTTTGTACCGATTTGAGTGAAAACGGAAATTAAATTCTTAAAAATTGTAAATTTGAGGGGTTTTTGAGTATTAAATTTTTTTTACCAAAAATAACACACTACTTTTGCAGCCTGAAACAAAGATTTTTAATAACAATCCAATTCTGAAATAAAAAATGGCTTTACAATGCGGTATAGTAGGCTTGCCCAACGTGGGAAAATCTACGCTTTTCAATTGTTTGTCGAATGCCAAGGCGCAATCGGCAAATTTTCCTTTTTGTACTATCGAACCCAATGTGGGCGTTATCAGTGTTCCCGATGCTCGCTTAAATAAACTCCAAGAGCTTGTAAATCCGCAGCGTGTAGTTCCGGCTACGGTGGAAATAGTTGATATTGCCGGTTTGGTGAAAGGTGCCAGCAAAGGTGAGGGGCTTGGCAATAAATTTCTGTCCAATATTCGCGAAACCAATGCTATTATTCATGTTTTGCGTTGTTTTGATGACGATAATGTAACGCATGTGGACGGTTCGATAAATCCGGTGCGCGACAAAGAGATTATTGATTACGAATTGTTGCTCAAAGACCTCGAAACGCTTGAAACTCGTTTGCAAAAAGCCCAAAAATTGGCAAAATTAGGCGATAAAGCCGGAAAAACGCTTCTTGAAACCTTAGAAATCTATAAAAATCATTTGGAAAGTGGAAAACCCGCTCGTTCGGTGGATATTGATGAGGAAAAAAAACCGAAAGATTTATTTTTGCTTACCGAAAAACCGGTTTTGTATGTTTGCAATGTGGACGAAGCCTCAATTTTGACCGGAAATGCGTATGTAGAAGCCGTAAAAGAAGCGGTAAAAAGTGAAAATGCCGAAGTTTTGGTTATTGCCGCACAAACCGAAGCCGAAATTGCCGAATTAGATAGTTACGAAGAGCGTAAAATGTTTTTGGACGATTTGGGATTGGACCAAGCGGGCGTTGCAAAATTGATTCGTGCGGCGTATTATTTGCTCAAATTGCAAACTTATTTTACTGCCGGTGTGCAAGAAGTGCGGGCGTGGACGTTTAAAAAAGGCATGAAAGCTCCGCAAGCCGCCGGAATTATTCACTCCGATTTTGAAAAAGGGTTCATTAGAGCCGAAGTGATTAAATACTCGACTTACGTAGAATTAGGTTCGGAGCAAGCCTGCAAAGATGCCGGTAAAATGGCGGTGGAAGGCAAAGAATACATTGTGCAAGACGGTGATATTATGCACTTTAGATTTAATAATTAATGTTTTTGTTAAATTGTTAAATTGTTAATTTTTTTTAATAAAAAAATATTAATTCATAATTCATAATTCATAATTCATAATTCATAATTCAT
>DYNA01000129.1 GCA_020721325.1 Paludibacter propionicigenes | reverse complement strand
GTTTCAATTCCAAACTGGTTCGATTAAAAGCCTTCCAAAAACGACACAAAAATATGCAGTTTTTCTGCATCTACCAAATATTTTTAGTTAAAATTTTAAAGCAAAAAAATGTCGATGCTCAATCATTAAAAAAACACCGAACATCGACATCTTTGTAAGCTATTCATTTCCAACAATGTCAAAGAACATTGCATTCATTTTACGCTCTCTCAAACCCCAAAAAAACATTTTCGACAACACTAAAAAATAGCAAAACATTTAAAATGAACACTTTTAAGAACTCCAAAATTTGCAAATTCTAAAATCTTGAAATTCCTAAATCCTAAATTTTAAAACCTAAAACCTAAATCCCAAAATCCCAAATTACAAAAAAATATCCAAACTACTCCGCTCCTTGCCCACAACCTCCTTCTCCAACCATCGCTCGTTGCCAATATTAAAAACAATCAAACTATCATAATCCAAATCCATAATATCCTTAGCTTTCAATTTCAGTTCCTTCAATTTAACCTCCGTTATCTCGCCCTCAAAAACCGAATTTTGAATCCAATTCAAATACTGTCGGCACAATTTCAACATTTTGCCCACCCGTTTTTCACCCATATCATAAACCAAAATCACATACATCGCTCAAAAAATTTGCTTTCGCAAAAATACCAAAATTTTTTTTAAAAAAACTTTTTTTACAAAAAAAAAGAACAAACCATTCAATCCCAACCTGTCCGTACAATTTTCAAACAATTAAAATTTTGTAGCTAAGCAATTTAATAAAAAATGTTAATTTTTAACCCAATACCAAATTCCTAAAACCACAATTTTCGTTTGCACACAAAAAAAAAATTGATGCAAATATCGGTAAAAATACAAAAAATGGTTTAAAAATTATCAAAATAATCGGGGCTAAAACGCTCGATAAGAACAAATAAATTACCGTCTTCGTACCTAAAAATTTCACCAAACTTTTTTGCCGGAGGACTTTCAATCAATAAACGCAGCATTCTATATTTGTCCTTTAATTCAGTTGGAGTTTCAAAATTTACATAAAACAACATTCTTTGCAAAGCTTCCGAAATATGGTCGATATATAAATCCAAATCGCTCATTGGGCAAGCATTTTCATCAGGCAAATTCAAATTCATTTCATTCAGAACAGAAAAAGGATTGTCAATAAGTTTTACCGGATAACTATTTCCGGTAAAATCGTCCAAATAGCCATCATATTCTTCAAAAAACTCAACAAAAAAATCTAATTCCGTTTCTAATTTTCGCAAAGGTTTCGGAAGCGCTTTTAACCTATTTTTTTCTTTTCTCTCTTGTTTTCTCTTTTTTTTGTATTTATTCATGTCGAAATATTTATTTTATCCAATTTTTTTTATTGTTACTTTTTTAGAAATTTTAAATTTTGCTGTTGCAAAACCAAACTTAAAATTTCATCTGATTTTGTCATTAATTTTGCTCATTTTCAATTTTTTCTATAAAAAAAAATAAAACAATTTATTGCAACAAAATAACACATATTTTATCTATTTTTTTCAATACTTCGTTCTATTCTATGTAAATATTTGATTAAAAAGAATTTCTAAATAAAATTTAAAAATATAGTAATTTGTTGAAAATCAACTATTTTCAAATTGAAAAATAAACTCACAAAATAAGCTAAAAACCTATTTTATCAATTTTGTATTTTATACTAAAAATGGGATAAATTTTAATTTTTTCTATTGCGTAACTACCACTTTTCCAAAGTTTTAGAACTTTGGAAAAGTTAAATAATAAACCGTTTGCAGTACAAAAATAATGTTTCGTGGCAATATTCCCAATGCAAATTTAGGAAAATATTACCACGAAAGAGGATTTGATTTTGCAGAAATCAAAATATTATTTTTTTGTTAAGAAATTGCCCCGAAACCTATCCCTGTCGAATTTCCAACCCCTACATTCCATGCAAAGGCTTTTGTTTCTGGTTTTCCTTTTATTATTACAGGACAAACATTTGCTCTGTTTTCAATTCCTCTGTAAGTTATTTTTGCAGTTTTGGGGTTGTTAAATTTTGTGTCAAAATAAATTTCTAAATTTTCGTCATTTAGACCTACTTTTTGCATTTTATGAATTAATGTTTCTTTTAAAAGTTGAGCTGTTTCTGGCTCGTTGTACAAATAATGTTTTTGCATTTTATCAATCGTTCTTTTTATAAAAATAGGACTTGAAGCTAAAAAAACTTCTTGATAACTAAAATCAGGTTCCGGTTGTACAAAAAAATCTTTAACTCGCAAACCCCAAGCTAATTCAGGGTTTTCAATAATTCCGTTAATTAATTTTTTAAACATTTCTTTATCATAAATGCTTACAAACCATTTGGGTTCTTGATAAAATTTCACCCCTTTTTCTGTTGCTTTTCCACCAAGTAATTTTGAAAAAGAATACAATGAAATTTCATCGTGAACTTCATTTTTGCCAAGCCATTTATGAAAAATTCCAGTTAAATTTTCTTGATGGTTATAAGGAATAACCGTTTCCGGTTTTGTAAATTGTATATGTACTCTCATTTTTATAAAAATTTATCGTTCGAAATGATATTTTCAATTTTCAAGCGTTTGCGGTTAAATGTTTTTGAAAGTTCCAGTAATTTTTCCAATAATTCAACCTGTATTTTATCAATAGTTTCCAGCCCTTTTTTCTTCGATTTCAATAATTCCGTAATTTTATTTGAAAATAATTCCTGAATTTGTTTATCATTTCGCATATTTTCAAATTTAGCAATAAAAGGAAGTTCGTAAATTAAAGTTGGAATTGTAGAAATATGATATTCAATATCTTTATCTCTGTCTTTTGTATCGCCTACGGTGTATTTTTCAACAGTTAAATTATTAACTTTTCTACTTTCAACGGTCAAAATTTCTTTATATTGCAAAATCCATTCAAGTGAATACGATAATTCAATACCAAGTTTTTTATCATAAATTTCAACAACTTTTGAACTGTCTCTGAAAGCGTAATAAGTTCTCAGATAATTATTCCACCAAATCATCCATTCTTTTGTAATTGTTCCATTTTTGAATTTTTGACTTAAATCGAATATTAGTTTGTTGATATTATGAAACAATTTGTATCTTGGATAAAACTTTGTGTGCCAAAAATCTATTGCATCTAAGCGTTCTTTAAAAAATTCACGTGTGAACCATTCTTGATGTTTTAAATTGTGTTGAATACACCAAAGGTATTCGCCCATAAGTGAAGGAATTATTTCGTTATAGAATTTTTTTGATTGAAAAACAGAATTTGCAACCTCTAAAAATTCATAATAAGAAAGTTCAGTTTTGCTTAATGATTTTTTGAATTGATTAAAGTTAACTGGTTCAGTTAATCCAATAACTATTTTACCTGATTTATCACCTCTCGAAACGCGACCAAAACGTTGAACAAAATTGCGGTAAAACTTTCCGGGTTGCATTATGGCGTATTCAACTTCGTAATTTACACCAACTTCTGCTTTGTTTGTTGCAAGAATGATGTTTGCTGTTTTTATAGCTTCGTTTTGATTTTCGTCTTCAGGTGCATAACCAGAACTCAAAACTATTTTGTAATTTTTAAACTTCTGATTTATGACATTAGAAAAATTTTGCAAACCAATTAAAGTATCAAAAATAATTAAAACTTTTCTTCCGCTCTTAATTTCATTTTCTATTTCATCATATTTACTTTCTATAAGTTGAATGAAATTTGGCGATTGTATGATTTCAACATCTAATTTGCCGTGAATAACACGTGCTTTTGTTTGTTCTTCAACTATCTCTTCAATTATTTCGGTGAAATTTAATTTTAATTCTTCCAACAATATTTTCAGTCCGGGTTCTGGCGTTGCCGAAACAAAAAAATATTTAATTTTATGATTTTCAATCAAAAAAATATCACGCAAAGTTGTGAGTGTTATCAAATTTGCAATTTGACTTTCGTCGTACAAATGATATTCGTCAAAGATTATATAATCAACCTTTTGCAATAAATTTGGAAATTCTTTTCTGCCCGATTTATGGTCGCCCTTTAATTCATTGTAACCGCCGTGCATTGCATAATTGATAATGTCTGGATTTGTGATGGTTAAATCATTTTCCTGCAATATTTCCAATGCTTTTTCCCAACGTTTAAAACCTTTTAATTCAAATTCATCTAAATATTTTCCTGTAATTTTACCGATTTTTAATTCAGGAAAAGTATTGGTGAAGTTTTC
This sequence comes from Paludibacter propionicigenes, assembly GCA_020721325.1. Classification (GTDB taxonomy): domain Bacteria; phylum Bacteroidota; class Bacteroidia; order Bacteroidales; family JAIFNL01; genus JAIFNL01. The sequence continues at coordinate 7,764 of DYNA01000129.1, read as the reverse complement.
AAACAATTCATCAATCAATGCATTGGTAGGTAAAACAATTAAACCACGAATTGAACTCGAAAACCGTTTATTTGTTTTCGATTTCAGAACCGGAAACGGAAAAGCATAACTTTTGCCTGTTCCGGTTGGAGCTGTAATGATTGTAAAATCCGAAAAAGAATTATAATCTTCTTTCATTTTTTTCTGAACTTCATGCAAAGGAAATTCAGAAAAGTTACCTTTGCCGTCAGGAAATTTCCCAACGGCATCAGTAAATTTTACATATTGTGGTTTTATACTTACGGTTAATGTATTCATTTATAAATCGAATTAAAGATTTCTGAAACTTGCTCTTTTGAAAAACCTTTTAAAAGTGTATAATTCTCAATTATATAATGATAATTTACATTTTCGTTTTCCACTGCAATATTCATTGCTTTTTCCAAATTATTAAATACAACTTTCAGCGTATAAGCATTTAACCAAAAATCGGTATCAATTTGAGAAAAATCAATTTCTTCGAGTTTTAGAAGAGTTTCTCTTTGATTGCCAACTCTTAAAGTTGGTGGAATTTCAAATTTCTTTTCTGAAAGTAGCAATGCAAGAAAATAATTATCCGATATTCCATTTTTCAAGGCAACACCTTGAGTGCGAATTAAATTTTTAAATGGCGATTTTCCCGATTTTTCAATACTTTGTACATCAGTAAAACCATCAGTATTAAAAAGAGTGTTTCGTGTGTAACTTCCTGTTCGTTTGGGTTTTAATTCGGAAATTAAATTCTGTTTGCCTTTGTTTTTTTCATCAGCAAATTCTTTTACAGGTCTTGCCACAGTAATATAAAAGCCAAAATCTTTAATTTCTTCGTATTCAGGCTTTAATCTGCTTTCGTACAATGTTTCGTTCAACGAAACTGCATTTCGTAAAGCATAGTTCAAAGCCAAATCGCCTATAAAACCACCAGTAATAGAGCCGTTTGAAACCTCAGTATGATAAAACAAATGATTTAATAACTGAATTTTGATTGCTCTTATTTCCATTATTTTTTAGGTTTTGTTACATTGGTATCAATCAAAAACTGAACGCAATCTTTTTGGGCTTTTTTGTAATGTGCATTTAATTCGTTGTTGTCCCACAATTCTTTAATCAATTTTTCAAATTCAGCTCCTTGTTTGTAGTTGTCTTTGTAAAATGATTTCATTGCAACATCAATCGCATTTTTTACATTTTCAAAATTCACTTCTTCGCCTTCTTTCCAGTTATTTGAAATGGTAAAACTATTTACAGGAGCTTCAAATTTCGCAAAACCAATTCCTAAAACATGATTTATCATATTATTTCCCAAAGTAGTACTTTGTGCGCCATATCTGTTTTCAAAAATCACGGTTGAAAGTAGGTGAACTAACATTTCGGGGGTTACATTTTGAACCGTTAAGAAATGCGGGAAATACGTTTTAGGCATCACATATTGAACTTGAAACAACGATTGACGAAGTTTTCCTTCTTCTTCATTCCACATAGTTCCTCCTTCGCTCAACGCATTGTGTTGAAACGTATCGGTAATATCGTTCACATCACGAATTGAATAAGCCCAATCGTAAATAACACGACTTGTAATTCCGATGGCTTCATTACTTTCTGTTACCGAATCACCAAAAAGTATTGAATTCGGATTTGCAAGATGTTCTTTGTGTTTTATTACGTTATACCGTAAATCTTTGTCAATAACATTAAATTCTCTACAAATTTTTAAACCCATCAATTTTTCTTTACTTTTAAGCTTTCTTGCAGGTATTTCAACCAAATCTTTCGTTTCTGTGGCTTTAAACGTGATGGTTTCGTCGGGAAAATTGCTACGAATTATCATCGGATTTATAACTTCGCGCAATAAGGCAATTTTAATTACACCCAAAGTATTGCTTTTCAAATTTTCAACAAAAAATTCCTTCGGAATAAGCTTTAATAATTTTTCCATGTTTCTATATTTTTATTTGTTAGTTATTTTAAAATCAATTGAATGTATTCATCGGCATATTTTTCTAATTTGTCTTTTTTCAAAATAGAAATAACACTTTCTTCATTCATAGGCATTTGATTTTGTTCAATCTCTTTCTTTATTTTTTCTGCTTTCATTACTCGCATTCTCTGCACCGTTTTTTGTTTGAAAACAAAACCAAATTGATAAATCCAATCTTTTTGGCGATTTAGCGTAGGCAAACTTTTCTTCCATTCTTTTTCGTACAACTCTTCAAAAACTAAACGGGCAAACTTTTCGATTATCGTAGTATCTGTGTATCCTTGTCGTAAAGTTTTATAAATATTTCCGGCTATTTGCTGAATGGTATCTTCTTTACTTAGTTTTTCTTTTACATTCTTACGCAAAAAATCGAGCGCAGACCTTATAAGCCAAGTTTCTTCACTACCACTTTTTGCACTGCTGTCAATTTGCATTGCAATTTCTACAAGTTTTTCAATTACTGTCATACCTTTAAATTTATATGGATATTTAATTATAAAATTATTAATTTTTGATGCCATCATATTGGCTTGTGTTTCATCATTTTTTGATGAAAATTGATAAAAAGCTTTAAAAATCGAATTAGGACTTTCTGCATAATCTAAAACCAATCCGGTATTCATACTTTTTGCATAAGAACCGATTGAATGTAATAAATCTCTTTCCTCCATCACCATTTCCAATTCGTTTAACCGCACTCTGTCCCAACCCAAATCTTTGATGAATTTTGGTGCGTTTTCAAACAAAAATACTTCTTTGTGAGAACGATAGGGCGACATAATTCCGGTTATAAAAGACCTAATTCCTAAATTTTTCACAAACATTATATGTTTCCAAACAAAATAGAACATATCTTTCATATTATCCGATAATTCAACAAATTCAAGATTATCTAAACTATATTGAAATTTTATTGATTTTGAGAATTGAATTTCACTTTTTTCGGTTATGGAATAATCTTTTGAGTTTATAACTGCATGAATTATATCGGAATTTATATCTAAGGTTGTTTCAAAAAAATCGTAATACACCACATTGTTTGATTTTGGTCTCGAAAATGCTGAAATCCTTAGCTTATTTTCTTCTGCAAATAAATTTGAAATATGACTGTTACCTTGATTTTTTAGCGATGCTACTGTTCTATTTGAAAAACCACGAGCATTCAGACCAAAAGCATTTGTTTCTACATAAGGTTTTGTTCCAATTTGACCTGTAAAAGCACACATATCTTTTTTCTGAGGCACTAAAGGCATATAATCGTTTAATACCGAAAAATCTTTATTGCCTTTATAGGTGAAATATTTTTTGAAAAATTCAGATAATAAACTATTTTCGTTTTCAGTATTTTCGTCATTAACATATCCATTTGCAACTTCTTTGTAAAGATTTTCGATGTATTCTTCTTTTTCGTCTGTATCTTCAAATGAATTGTTTATCTGAATAGTTTTTAAAATAGCAAGGTACGTTTTTAATAACGAGCTTGATGAATTAGTAATTTCGGTAAAATATTTTTTCAAATCAACAAATTGTTTTACCGGAATTGTTTCTGTTTCATTTACCTGAAATTCTGTTTCAAATTCGATAGGTAAATCTTCATTTTTATCGCACCATTCTTCAAAATCTTTTTTCCAAGCTTTATTCGATTTTCCATTAAGCCACTTTGTTTTTGTTAAAGAAAATATTGTAATAAAATCAGAATAAATTTCTTGGGCATTCTCTGTAAAATTCAAATACAATTTATTGTTTTGTATTTTTGGATTAATAGGCAAACCCGATTTTAAACAAAGCTGCTCATTAAATTTATAAAAATCATCAAAAAATTTAATTTTATCTGGTCCATTGGGTGAAAGCAATAAATAACTATTTGCTTTTTTATCAATAATACCATTCAACATTTTTTTATCAATCCCGATAGTAGATACAGCCGATAAATCACAACTTTGGGCATCAATTTTCACTAATTTTTGTATATCCAAATCATCATTTTTCGAATCAAAAGCCCTTAAAATCAAAATTTTTTCTTTTTCAGTTACATCATCACCAAAAAAGATAAAACCATCGCGCATAATGTAAAAAATTTCACGCCCGTTTTCTTTCAAAACACTTGCCGCTTTGTGCATTAAATTTTGACTCAACAAAGTGTAAGGATTTTCGTGAATTTTGATGTATGAAATATCAATTTTTACGATTTTATTCAAATCATAAATTGTCTTTTTCAATGCTTTATACATTGTTTCCACGCCATCAAGTTCCTGAATAGAAGAAATACTATCAGCAAAATGACAAATTTGTGCTAAAATTTCAGTCAAATGCTTGTCGTCTAATGAAATTTTATATTGATTTGCTTTTATTGAAGAACGATTTTCTGTAGAAAGAGAAAGAAAATATACATCGTTTTTATATTTTTCAAATTCAGGAAAAAATTCGTTAACTTTTAGTTTTTCGGTTAAGTTATCAAGTTCAGGAATTGCATCTTTCCATTCTTTTTGAGTAAGTTTATCGGCATCGTGAAAGGTAAAACCGAGTATAAACGTTTTGATATAAATCTCCGCTTCTTCATCGCTCATAGCAGTATGGGGATAAATCAACTCACGCTCCAAAAGAAACTTTTCATAAACCAATAAAGACGGAATTAAACCATTGAGAATGTGGATATGATAAGGCATATCATAATAATCACGTACCAATTTGTTGTCCAAAAAAAACAGACCTTTTGCCTGAATAATTGGTTTAAGATTTAAGATGCCATTTAAAACCGTATCAAAGTATTGTTGCACGATATTTTGAAAAATATCAGTTTTAAAATATTGTTCTGTTAAGTTGTATTTCATTTTATTTAAATTATGATTTTATTTCGTTACAAAATTATATGTGCAATTTGTCAATTTGTGTCAATATTTAAAATAAGATTAAAATTTTTTATTTAAAATTTTCTCATTTATATAATCGATTAATTGTGAGGGATATAATATTTCTACATCATCAATAAAACTTAAAATAAATTTTGCAATTCCTTTTTCATGGCTATACCAATATTCCAAAATAAATTCATTTTTTTTACTTTTTTTTACAAATTGTTTTGCCATAGGGTAATACTCAATTAGATAGTTATAGGCTTTTAAACTAAATTTTATTTTAAAATTTGTTTCAATATCACTCGACATTCTAAAAATATCAATCTTACCTTCTTTGTGTAAATGTTCATTTTCCCATTTTTGATTTAGTTCTTCTATCTTTCCAATTCTGGATACTCGGAAAAGAAAGTTTGTATTTTTGGCAATATCAAATGCCCACAAATGGATATAATTTGTTGTAAACCCAAAAGGTTCGACAATTCGGCTATTTTCAATACCACTATTTGAAGATTTATAATCAATAAGTTCAATTTGTATTTTATTGCTTATCGCACCGATAATTTGTTTAACTTTACCTGAGTCTTTTTTTTCAAAAATCGGGTAATTAATTCTATCTGAATTGTATAAAGAATAAAGTTTCTCTCTTAAATTGATTGATGTTTGTGTGTTTGGATCAATACTTTCAATAGCTTCATTAAGAATAAGAGATTCTTCTTGTGAGAAATGCAATAATTGATTTATATCTCTAAATTGATTTTTCAGTTTTTCAATTTTCAGGTATTTTTTATTTTTTTTATCAATAATAAAACCAACATTTTTAAAAGCCTCAACATACCTTCTTGCTGTACGCTCCGATATTTCTAATCTTTCTGCAAGCTCAGAATAACTATATCCAACATTAGACGAAAGTAATTTTAATAAACTTAATATTCGTTCGACAATAATATGTGTTTCTTCTCTTTTATTTTCTCTTATCGGCATTTTTTGTTTGAAATAATGAAATTTTTAATTATACTTGAATTTTGTCTAAAAGCCTTTTTTTATGAAAAATTGTAAAAGCACCAAGTTCTAATTAATTGAAATATAAAACTTTGCGTCTTCGCGTGAATTTTTCGTTTTTAATCTTTTTAGACTAAACTCATACTTTAAACGGTTTATTATACTAAATTAAATTGTTTTTAGCTTTAGGAATTAAGTATTGGGTTATACCAAAAAACATAAAGTTTTGAGGCTAAGTAATTAGGTAAAAAAATAATTATTAACCCAATACCCAATTCCTAAAACCAAATTTACATTAGAATATTTTTCATTCGTTACTTACGTACTTAGAAATTACCCGAAAATTTATTCCAAACATATCTTTGCAGCCATTCGGTTTTAAACTCATACCACTTTTCAAGATAATTCGTTCCCTCAATAACATTTTTAAAATTGGCAAACGGTTTTCGCTTTCCCAGAGCATTTGACAACTGTTTCTGCATTGCACGGTCTTTCACCACCGTTTCAACAAAATCCGACATGATTTCATACGATTCGTGCGCCAGCAAAGGCTCTATTTTTATCCGATTCGACCAGCTCAATACCTTCTTTTTCACATCAAGCCATAGTTCATAATTCTCCGAATCCTCATCACCCAAAACTTCCAAAGGAATTGCCGCCGTTTCATGCGTATCGCCGTTGATAAAACAAATCATGCCAACTTCCAAATTATCCGCAACCTCGCGTACAAGCAATTTAAAATTTTCAGGTATTTCATCAAAATCCGCGTTAGGAGCTTCATAAATTTCACTCAACAAAAAATCGTTGATTTGTTGCAATTTTTTTCTGTCCTCTTTCACCTGCGAAATCACAGACAAAATACTTTCAAGTAGTTTTTGATTCTTCATAATTTTAAATTAACAATCAATCTAATTCAATCTCCTTCAATCTTCTTCACGTTTTTGATTCTTCATACTTGTAAATTAACAACTTAAAATTAATCATCAAAACCCGGTCGGGCAAATTGCCAAGCCTCTGGAAATTGAATTTCTAAACCCTTTTTTATTTTCGATAAATCGGAAAGAAAACCCAAAATATCCGGTTCTTCCATTGGTAAAGCATTGTATAACAGCGTAAAAGCCTCAATTGACCGTTGAATGGCTATCAAAGCTATTTTAGCAGAACCCAAACGGTCAAAATTATCTTCAACCATTTCATTATCAAGTTCAAACGAAAGCAAAGCCCGATGAATTTTCACACCAATAAAATATCCATACCATTGAATTACCTCAATTGCTCCCACAAAATCGGTTCCTTTTTTCTCCTCAATAGTTGCCAAAGCTTTGGCATGTTCCTGCAAAAATACCCGTTTATTTTCCAGCCACTTCACCACCGAAACACCATAATCTTTAGCTTGTTGTTCAAGCGTCAAATTCAATGAAACAAACTCCGGCAACTGTTCCGAAGCCGACAAATCAATGCCGAATTCTTGGGCTTTTGTTTGCAAAATATCCATTGACTCTTGAAACGTTTCCGACAAATAATTCCAAAAATCTCGATTGCTCACATCAAATAGAGCCGGATTGATTTTTTTTCTTTTCTCCTGAATATCAAATACTTTGCAAAAGCGCGTATGCGTACAACGTTCGCACCAGCCGTCGCAGTAGTTGTGAATAAAAGGAATGTAACTGTTTTTCATATCATTTTTTTTAAATAGAATAATTTTATATCATTTTTTTCTTTACATCTTTGTGTGAAAACTTTTTTCTTTGCGTCTTCGCGCCTTTGCGTGAAAAAAAAAAAACTTTGCGTCTTCGCGCCTTTGCGTGAAAAAAAAAAACTTTGCGTCTTCGCGCCTTTGCGTGAAAAAAAACTTTTTTCTTTGCGTCTTCGCGCCTTTGCGTGAAAAAAAAAAACTTTGCGTCTTCGCGCCTT
>DYNA01000128.1 GCA_020721325.1 Paludibacter propionicigenes | reverse complement strand
CGCTTCATTGCCCAATCAAATCTGATGTGGTCGGATTCTGTTCTTGGCATAATTTCTATTTTTTTTATTGAATTTTTTTCTACAAAGATACAAAATTTTTATGAAAATAAGCGAAATAAAGTAAAAAAAAGATGCAAAATTGTAACAAAGCGGTTATTTTGGAATATTTAAAATGAAAAAAAACAGTTTGATAAATGGAAGTATTTTAAAAATAATTGTAAAAAAGAAAAAAATATTTATTTTTGTACATTCATTTATAAATCATTTTTTACAAAAAAATAAAATACAAACAAAATAATATGCAAACATTACTCGAAAACAATCTTCCATACAAAATAGCCGACATAAGCCTTGCCGATTGGGGGCGTAAAGAAATAGAACTTGCTGAGCATGAAATGCCGGGTTTGGTTTCGCTGCGCAAAAAATTTGCCGACAAACCCCTCAAAGGTGCAAAAATAACCGGTTCATTGCACATGACCATTCAAACTGCTGTTTTGATTGAAACTTTGGTAGAATTGGGTGCTGATGTTCGCTGGGCAAGTTGCAATATTTTTTCAACACAAGACCACGCTGCGGCAGCCATAGCCAAAGCCGGAATACCCGTTTTTGCTTGGAAAGGCGAAAGTTTGGAAGAATATTGGTGGTGTACCGAACAAGCTCTAACTTGGCCCGACGGTTCAGGTCCCGATTTAATTGTGGACGACGGCGGCGATGCAACGATGATGGTTTTGACCGGTGCAAAAGGCGAAAAAGAGCCTTCCATTTTAGTTGCAAACGAAAAAGCTTCGCACGAATACAAAATATTTTTGGCACAATTGAGAGATTCAATTTCAAAAACACCAACCAAATGGAGCAAAATAGCCGCCAAAGTAAAAGGCGTTTCGGAAGAAACCACTACCGGCGTGCATCGTTTGTATCAATTATTGGAAAAAGGCGAATTGATTTTCCCAGCCATCAATGTAAACGACTCGGTTACCAAATCGAAATTTGACAATCTTTACGGCTGTCGCGAATCGCTTGCCGATGGCATCAAACGTGCCACCGACATTATGCTTGCCGGAAAAGTTGTGGTAGTTTGCGGCTACGGCGACGTAGGCAAAGGCTCTGCAAAATCCATGAAAGGCTACGGCTCGCGCGTTATCGTTACCGAAATTGACCCCATTTGCGCTTTGCAAGCTGCTATGGAAGGTTTTGAAGTAACTACCGTAGAAGATGCTTTGCCGGAAGGCGATATTTTCGTTACAACAACCGGAAATAAAGACGTTATCACCATCGAACACATGGCAAAAATGAAAGACAAAGCCATTGTTTGCAACATCGGACACTTTGATAACGAAATTCAGGTTGAAAAACTCGAAAATTTTCAAGGAATACGCAGAGAAAACATCAAACCGCAAGTTGACCAATATCATTTCCCTGACGGTCATTCGATTATTCTTCTTGCCGAAGGTCGATTGGTTAATTTGGGCTGTGCCACCGGACATTCATCGTTTGTAATGAGCAACTCGTTTACTAATCAGACTCTTGCACAGATTGACCTTTGGACAAACAATCACGAAATAGGTGTTTATCGTTTGTCGAAAAAATTAGACGAAGAAGTAGCACGATTGCATTTGGAACATATTGGCGTAAAATTGACCAAAATGACCGATGAACAGGCTGATTATTTGGGCGTTGCGAAAGAAGGTCCGTACAAACCGGAACATTATCGTTATTAAACTGTTATCATTTTTTTAGGCTTTTGCCAAAATTTTAATCGCTTAATTATATTTCAAACGGTTGTAATTTGAGCTTTTTTTATGATGTAAATGTTTCGTAATTAAAACGTTGGCAAAATTACTGTTTCCAGTATAAATAAAATTTCAATTGTTTGAACAAAAAAAATTTTCTCCAAAATGAGTTTTTCAATTGCTCACTTTGGAGATTTTTTTTTTGCATAAAGCAAAATAAAATCATAAATAAAACAACAACTATTTTATAATGTTTCTATCTAAAACAACTAAAATAGTATATTTTATTTTAGGAAGCTTATCGCTGATTATGTCGTACATTGGAGTTGCTTTGCCGGGTATTCCGGGCATTCCGTTTATTTTGCTCACGGCTTATTTTTATGTACGAAGTTCGGAGCGTATGTATCGGTGGCTTTTAAAAAATGCTATTTTTGGAAATTTGTTACGCCGTTTTCATCAACAAAAAACGGTATCTAAAGGATTTAAAGTATTGGTTATCTCTCAATTATGGGTTTCGATAACGGTAGCCCAAATCTGGTTTCTTTCTTCGATTTACATACAAATAGTTGTTTTTATTTCCGTCATTTTTTTTTCAATTTTAATTTGGAAAATAAAATCCAATAGACAAAAAAATATGGAAATTTAAAAAAAATCAAATTCCCATATTTTCAAATAAAAAAAATAAAAAATTTATTGGAAAAACATCAACCTTCCGCGTCCGCAGCGTGCATTGCCCCAAAAACCAAAGGTATAATTCACCTCTAAGGTTAAAAAACCGCTAACGGGCATGGTTTTGCCTTGCACATCGTGCGTATTGGGTTCGTAGCGCAAATTGCCTATGTTGTAAATGTCGTCTTTAAAATAAGTTGCATCGGGGTAAAGGTCGCGCGGCAAATAGAAACTCACCGGACTGAAATTAATCCTTGCGCCCACAAGCACAAACAGCCGCTCTGAGCGAAAAACCGCTTGCCCGAAGCCAACCGACAAATTAATGTATGAATGATTAAAATCCTCAAACGTAGGCTTTTCCAAAACCAAAGCATCGTTTTTTACTTCTGTCGATTTTAAAGAGGTAAAGGTCGGTCCAACTTCAAAATATCCGCCCATGTCGGTTATCCAACGCATCAATACGCCGGTGTTTAAAGCCGTGAAAGCCAAACTTTTATGGTAACTTTCGTCATTGCCATTTGTGCGTTCTACTTGTAAATGGTAACTTTGCCCAAATTTTACGAAATTACTTTCTACATAAAATTCTAAATAGTCGCCAATGCCCAAGCCCAGCGAACCGCCAAAGGCTGTACTCATGTTCCAGTATTTTTCTTCTATGCTTTTGTCGGCAAAGGTGTTGGAATTGAGCAACATACTTGTTCCAACGCTGGCTTTTGGAGCTATGCGAAGCCATTTAATCATTTGACTTTTTTGTGCTTCGGAATTAAAAAAAAGAGCCAAAATTGTAATTATTAATAAAATTTTTTTCATAATTATTTTAATTTTTCGGGTTAATCTTTTTTCTTCTTTTTATGATTAAATAAAACGTTTTTTTTGATAAAAAAAGTATTTTTCATAAAGAAAAACTACAATTTCCAAGCCAATTCTTTGTCGGCTTGTTTGAGAACTTCTACACCGCCTATTTTTTCTACCCACCCTGCTATTTCATCGAGCGAAAGGTCTAAATCGGTTTGAGCTTTGTAACCCAATTCTTTTTCTATTTTCGATGTATCGAGAACCATGTTTTGAGTAAAAGCCCTTATCAATAAGCCGGTTATGCCACCAATTTTAAACCACGCCATCATTTTAAGTACAAAAATAGGAACGGATTTTTCTTTTAATTGTTTTTTATAAAATTTTGATGTAAATTTTCTTAAAACTTCTATTAAAAGATAAATTTTTTGGTCAGCTACATTATAAATATTTATGCCTTTTTGGTTTGAATGAAGGCAAAGTTCTATGGCATGAGCTATATTTTTATAATGGGTCATGGAAACATTGATTTCAAGGCTTCCGGGTTTTTGTAGGGTTTCATTTTTTACCAATTTAAAGAGTCTGGGTAAAATCATTTTGTCGCCCGTTCCGTAAAAACCTCTTGCTCTGAGAATAAAACACGCCTCGTGTTGCGAAGTTTCCATAATTGCTTGTTCCGAAAGCCACTTTGACATGCCGTAAGGCGAAAGCAATCGGTTGTTTTGCTTGCCTGCAATGTCTTCATTTAAAGGTATTTCCGATGGCAAATAAACCGATGACGATGAAATATGTATGAAAATTTTAGCACTTTTTGTGGCGTTTGCTATATTTTTTGTGCCTTCCACATTGGGCAAAAGCAATTGAGCAAGCGTAGCTTTGTCGTCTGACAAGGCAGCCGTGTGTATGCACACATCAGCCGCAGGCAGCTCCATAGGCTTGTTTATATCTGCCTGAATATAAGTGGCATAGTTAAGCAATTCAGCCGGCGACTCCGATTGACGTCCGCAAGCCACAATTTGATGCCCTTTTTGCGAAAAATATCGGGTTAAATAGCCGCCCAATGAGCCGTTGGCTCCGGTTATGAGTATTTTCATGCTTTTTTTATAAAAAAATGTTTTTTTGAAAAAAATAAACAGGTTTTATGTAAAAAAATTGCTAAATCGAATAGAAAGTTGTTGTTTCAAATCGTATTTAGTGTTTCAATCAACTTTTTTACATCATCAAAATCGACCATTAATTTCTCAATATCAAGTTTACAAAGCAATGGAACGGCGTCTTTTACTTTGTGATATTCTCCTTTTTTTGTGTTTTTGACCAATTTTTGTAAAAAAACACTTGGATTTGGAATAAATTGGCTATTCTTTTTAGGTATTTTGGTCGATTTTAAATCGGTAAAATGCTCTTGTAATATTTCGGGCTGTGAAAGAAACCACGCTTCCATTTCTTGCACCATATAAAAAACAAAATCTCTTTGGTGAGTTCGATTAAATTTTGATAAATCGTTGGTTTTCAATTCTTCTATCGAATTTTTATTTCTTATTTCTTTGCCATCTAAATCCATCAAAGCATAAGCGGAGGGCATTTTGGAATGTAAAAACTTTCGGGCTGTAGAATTTTTGTCATTTCCCATAATTATTTGCGGCATTTTGTCTTTGAGTTTTTTTTCAAAAAGAATTCTAAATCCTTTGCGTAGCTCACCGTTGCTATCGTCGGCAGTGCCTTCAATAAACAATATTTTTTTTACCATCGGTTTCCTCCTAAATCGTTTTGTCGCCACATTTTTCCAACCATAAACTGGTCGTACCAACCCTCAAATTGCTGTTTTGAAAAAGAATTAACTTCACTCGAATTATCCTCTTTTTTTTCAAAAACTCGAACATTTTCTAAGTCAAAGGCATTTAAAACGTGTTCTGAATGGGTTGCAATAATGATTTGAGTATCCTTAGAAGCGTATTTAATTCCATCGGCTATGGTGCTTATCATATCGGGATGCAGCCCAACTTCCGGCTCGTCGATGCATAAAAGACCGCCCCTGTTTTTGTTGTATAAAATAGAAAGCAAGCAGAGAAAACGCAACGTTCCGTCCGAAATATGCGTTACATGAATGGACTTATTTAGCTTTTTTTCTTCCAACATCAATTCGATATTAATGCCTATGTGATTGAAATCGATACCCATATACAACGGATTGACGTGGTTTAATAATTCAATGATTTTTTGAAAACTTTGTTTGTCGTTGATTTTAATTGTATTGAGTATTTGAGGCAGGTTGTTTCCTTCCGGTTGCAGTTTTCGTTCGGAAGTAGGCAAAACCGGTTTGCGAATTTTACTTTGGACCGATGTATCAAAATAATCGTAAATAGCCCAATCTTCAATGGCTTTTTTAAGGGTGTAGAGTGCAAAATACCTGTCGGGGTCTGAAACAAAACGCAATGCCGACTCTTGCCCATCGAATAGATAACTGACCGATTTTATATTGCCGGTTTGTTCCGTTATAAAACCTTTTCCATTTTCAAACTTTAGATAAACAAAGGGTTCATTGTTTTTTTCGATTCGATAAATGTATTCTTCCAATTGATAATTAACTGTTGCCGGAAGTCTTTTGATGATTATTTTATAAAATACATTGTTACCAAAAGGAAAGCCGTATTTTTTTAATTGCTCAAAATCAAATTCATATTCAAGAACGATTTCATTATTCAAATGATTACCACTGTGGTAAATGTTGTCAAAACCACCCCAAACATCTATCAAAATATGTTTAAAACCCAATCCGGCAACGCCTTCTTTTAAAAGTTTTATGGCTTTTATCAAATTGGATTTACCCGAACCGTTTATTCCAGCCAAAATAGTTTCTTTTTGGTGAGGAACAAATTGAGAATTGATAAAACTAAAAAAATTATTTATTTTGATTGATTTAATCATTTTAATAACAAATTATTTGCAAGCATGATAAAATGGAATTGAACAGACAAAAATAACAATTAATTTTGAAAAAGAAAGAACATTGATGCTAAATTTGACTAAAATCAGTTAATTATCTATTTTGTAACTAATTAATTTGCCGTTTTCATCGTTGCAAATGAGCGAATAATAAACGGTTTGTCCTACCTTTTCGGGAAAATTGATTACAAAAGAAGATATAGAAGGCAAAGGAAAAATTTCATTGAGTTTAAAATCAGAGTTATACAAATAGATTTTTTGATTATTTTTATCAAAAAATCCAATGGCTTTTTGCTTATTTGCAAAACTAAACAGCAAAGGTTGAGAAAAAATATTTTCTTTATTCTGGTATTTTTTTATAATTTTAAAATTTGAATTATAAATTTTTATTTCTTTTTCGGTTAAATAAAAAAACTCTTCCGAATTTTTAACATTCAAATCGCTAACGGCTAAAAAATGTTCTTCTTCGGCATCATTATCTATTAAAACATCGCTCGTACCATCGAAATAAATTTTTACCAAGTTTCCTTTTGCGTTGGAAGATAAAATATATGGTTTTTCGTTTTCAATCACATAAAACGAAGCATTTTCGGCAAATTCTATTTCCGGTTTTAATTTCACACGTTCTTCGCCTTTGCGATTTAGTATATAAAATTTTGATTTAGAATGCACTATAACATAATCGTTGTCGTCTATTCGCACATGACGCGGAGTTTTTGTTATGTTTGTTTGAGCTTTAAACTTCCAATTGTCTAAAATTTTTCCTTCTTTGTCAAAGGCAAGTATTTTTTTTCCAAAGGCTAAAAAATACCGGTATTTTCTATCTTTTTCGTAATCGAAAACAGCCACGCTTGATGTGGGTTTTTGGGGCAAAAGAACCGGAAAATGTTCTACATTTTCGCCTTTTCTATCTATTAAATAAAGCTCATTACCAGCTACAAAAAGAATTTGTAATTTTGTATTTGTATAATAATCAATCTGTTTGGCTTCGCCAATGATTTTGTATTTAATGTGCCGTTTAAAGAGAATGTTCCCATTTCTATCTATCAAATAGATGTTGTTGCTTTCGTCTTGTGTAAAAATTTCAAAATCGCCGTTGTAATGATTTTTTAAAAGCTGAGGTTTTCTAAATGAGAGCGTGTCGAGCAATAGTTCCCAATTTTTTTCAATTTTTACTTTTTTATCTTTATTGTAAAATAGTTGAAAATTAACATGATAGAAATTTTTATCATCGGAAGGATAAACTTCGATAAAGAAAGGTAGAAATTTATTTAATTTTTTTTCGTTTAATTTAAGCCAAGTTGCATATTTTTGGTTTAAGATATAATAATATAATTTTTTTGAATTATCAGGATTTGAATATACTAAAATTGTATTTTTTTTATTGCTCATTTTATTGAAGAATTTGAATGCTTCAGTGTTTTCAAAAAATTGTTCTTTTGAATAAGCATTAACAAAACTTTCAATTTTTAAAGGCTCGGCACTAATGAGCAAATAATTTTTAAACACGGCATAATATTTTGCATTGCTTTTAAAGATATTTCCGTAAAAAAGGGACAAAGGATTTAAAATATTGATACGCAAAATTTCTACGGTATTTTCAGCATCTATGGCTATGCCCATTGTATTTTCTTCTACAGAAACCGAATCGGCTTTGCAAGTATTTTTGTGAATGTTTAAAAGTGCTTCTTGAGCTTGCTCGGTATCGGTTAGTTTTGCTATTATGAGTGGTTCATCAATGACACCGTCGGTAGTGTAAATTAGTGATATTTCATTACTTATGTTTTTATCAAAAAAATTATTCAAATCCATTCCGGCTTTAGAGTTCACGGCTTCTGTTCTGGTTTGATAGCTCGAAAGGGCGTTGTTTTGTTTTAAAAAGATTTTGTAATTTGTATTTAATTCGTTTAATTTTGTAAAACTTACCGAAATAAAAGCCATTGTATTTTCCGGCATTATTTTTATTATTTCCGATTTGTGAGGAAGCTGATTTTTAAATACATCTAAATATTTGTTGTAATTTGGATTAAAATGAGCTAAACCTTTAAAATACAATGTGTTCGTTTCCAAAATAACATCAAAAGCTAACCAATCGGAAAAATCGTTTAAAGTCTTTAAACTTATATTGTTAGATGTAAAGGCTTGCATCACTTCCGGTAAGTTTTGCATGTTTACAAAAATATTTGCCAAAGCATTTTTATTTACCTTGTTATATAAAGTATTGAAGGTTTTATTTTGTTTAAAATTGTTGGCTTTTTTTTGTTTTCTTATCGTTTCTTCAGTTAAAATTTCGGAGCTGCTAAACAAAACGGAATGCTCATTGAGGTATAAATAAAAAATTAGATTACTATTTTTGGCTTTTATAATTGTGATTTCGGTATTTTCGTATTCTTTTTTGGCAACTTGAAATTTTTGGCTAAAAATATTGTTAAATAATTCATAAAAATCATTGGCATTGTTGGCATTTGGCAGAGCCATTTGATAAAGTACTTCGGGTTCTTTTTTTCCGACAAAGTGAAATGAAACGGTGCATAAATTATTGGATAAATACGAACTTATTTTTTCAGAGTTATTTAAGAGTGAATCGATAAATTGTATTTCGTTTTGAAAAATTTTAAACTCGTAGATGTCGTTTATATGTTTCCAGATATTATTTTCATTATCAGCTAATTGTCTAACTATTTGGTGCATATTTTCGGTTTCAATAATCCATGCTGCACTCTGAGGTATGTATTGAAAAAGATGGTTTATTCTTAAATCTTGGTCTGTTTTGATTGTAAAAAATTTAATAACAAAAAGCAGTAGAATTAATGCTACTAATGCAATGAGAATTTTGTTTAACTTATTGAATTTATTCATTTTACATTGTTTTTTTTTGACAGAAAAACTTTTCAAAGTTATAATTATCTTCTTTAATTTGCAAGAAAAGAACATTTGAAAATAAAAAAAAAATTTCAATAAAAAAAGAAGGGTTATAGTGATATTTTTTTATAAACAGCTTTTATTTTTTTATAGTTATAAAAAAAAGTAATTTTTAACATTTATTTGCAAAATATAAAATATTTATTTTCAATGTTTTAAATCTTTAAAATACGCTAAAATATTTTATTTTTGGTTTTTTATAAAAATAATGTAAAATAATTTAAAAAAATATAGCTTATAAGTTTTTTAATAATAATTTATTGCTTAATTTTACTTTTGTGTATTTTAGAACAGAAATAGCACGTTTGCAAGGAAGCTATCTTAATTTCTTCCCCAGATTCAACTTTTCTTTTTAAAGAAACAGGTAGTTTGAAAAAGGTTTAAATGCCAGATAATAAACTACTTAACAGTTGTATATCATAACATTAAATTTATTTTTTTAATGAAACAAAAAGCTTCAAGAAGGAAAACTACCGAACGTTTCGGACCTGTAGAGAACCTCGAAATGCACCTTCGCCCCGATTGGTGGAAACGCATTTTTAACTCCATGTATTTAAAAACTGATGCCGATGTAGTTGATGATAAGGAGATTTCGGCTTACGAAGTCGGTTTGTTTGAAGGTGTTTTAAAACCGGTTAAAGATGCTGCCATTTTAGACCTCGCTTGCGGACAGGGACGCCATATCATTGAATTTGCTCGTCGCGGTTACGTGCATTTGTTTGGTTTAGACCGCTCTAACTTTTTGATTAGTCGTGCTAAAAAGACCATTGCAAAAGAAAATCTGTTTGTTAATTTTAAAGAAGGCGATGCCCGAAAATTGCCTTATAAGAACGATAGTTTTGATTTTGTTGTGATTTTGGGAAATAGTTTTGGCTATTTTGAGCGATTGGAAGACGATATTAAAATTTTAAAAGAAATATTTAGGGTTTTAAAACCCAATGGAAAATTTTTGATTGATGTAGCCGATGGTAGTTTTTTGAAGGATAATTTTTCGCCAAGAAGTTGGGAATGGATTGATAAAAAGCACTTTGTGTGCAGAGAGCGTTCGTTGGCAAAGGACAATGAGCGTCTGATTTCGCGCGAAGTGATTACGCACATAGATAAAGGAGTAATCGTTGATCAGTTTTATGCCGAAAGACTTTATACTAATGACAGTTTAACGGAGCTTTTGCGAAAAATAGGCTTTAAAAATACTCAATTTCACGGAGCTATGAGTCCCGACTCCAAGCGAAATCAGGATTTGGGCATGATGGAACGCCGTTTGATTTGCACTACCGAAGTAATTAAAGAATGGACGCCCATAAAAAAACAGCGACCTGCCCGAAATGTAGTGGTGCTTTTGGGCGACCCCAACTTAAAAGATGTCATTAAGCCCAATTTGGTTTTCGATGGCGATGATTTTGAAACCATTGACCGTTTGAAAATGGCTTTAAGCCTTTTGCCGGATTATAAGTTTACGTATCTCAACAATCATTCCTCTTTTTTTAGCGATTTGCAAAAATTAAAACCCAAAACTGATTTTGTTTTTAATTTGTGCGATGAAGGTTTTTTCAACGAAGCCACCAAAGAATTGCACGTGCCGGCAATGCTCGAAATGTTAGGTATTCCCTACACGGGTTCCAATCCGCAATGTTTGGCATATTGTTACGATAAGTCGCTCATTCGGGGCATTGCCCACGAAATAGGCGTGCCGGTAGCCGATGCTTTTTTTATTAAACCGCAAGACAATATTTTTGAAATGAACATTCAATTTCCGGTGATTGCAAAGCCCAATTTTGGGGATTCAAGTTTTGGAATTACTCAAAAGAATGTAGCATACAATATTGAGCAGCTCAACGATGCCATTCTTTCCATACGCGATAAATTTGGCTTCGATAAACCCATTTTGGTAGAGGAATTATTGACCGGAGCCGAACTTACGGTGGGTATTATCGGAAATCCGCCCGATAATTACAGTATTTTGCCTATTATTGAAGAAGATTATTCGCAATTGCCTGCCGATTTGCCCCGAATTTGCGGTTACGAAGCCAAATGGGTGAACGATTCGCCTTATTTTAAATGTTTAAAATCCATTCCGGCAGTTTTAGATGAGGAATTGAAGCAATTTATTGAAATTTCGAGCCTAAAACTTTTCGAGCGTTTGGGTTGCAGCGATTATGTGCGCTTCGACTGGCGGTTAGATGCCGACGGCAACCCGCATTTGCTCGAAGTAAACCCCAATCCGGGCTGGTGCTGGGACGGACACTTGGCTAAAATGGCAGGCATTGCGCAAATGAACTATTCGCAAATGCTCGAAGCTATTCTAAAAGCCGCCGAAAATAGAATTTACTCCATTAAATATTAGATTTGATGCAAATTAACAAACAAGCAATTAGATAAATTAAGCTATTTAATGAAAAAAATATTCACCACAAAGACACAAAGAAGTTCACAAAGAATACAAAGAGGGTAAATTCTTAGTGGTCTTAGTGTTTTTCTCTAAAAATCGGTTCGACAGGCTTGTCCGGTCTGTCTGAACTCATTGTAAGTGCCTACTCGTTAAAAAAATCATATTCGCTTAGCGGTTTTTGCTTTACTGAGGGATAAAAAGTTTTCTGGTATTTTGATTGGTGGATAGGGTTTTGGATTTTTGGGAAAGGTTTTGGGGAAATGTTTCTAAAACAGTGTGTTTGGCGGGGGTGTTTCATTTTTTGGTGAACTGATTTTTTGTTTTGCGTGACAGGATTTTTTTTTTTGCGTGACAGGATTTTTTTTGTTCGGACAAAGCCAGATAGCGTGGTGTCAAAGGTTTTTAGCGTGGTGAAGCGGGTTTTTCGGTAAAATTGGCGGGTTTTAGGTGTTTTTGAGGGTAAAATGGGGTTTTTGATACTGATAAAATGACAGTGTGGATTGAAATAGATTGAAATAGATTGATTTAGATTGAATTAGATTGGTTGGGATTGATTTTTGTTTTTTGTGTT